>JAYUOR010000514.1:0-8252 GCA_043760765.1 Planctomycetota bacterium
CCGCTGAGCACGACGTTTCTAGCGCGACGCCGCATCGCCGAAGACCGCGAAGCCAGCAGGCGACTTATTCAACGGGCTGCTGGGGTCGTCCCCACCGGCTCCGCCATCGGACCCCGCTGGGTGCCTGGCACCGCACAGGCGCGACTTGCGAACAACTCGCCGGCGCTGGACCTCAGCGAGCCGGCAGGCGCTCGACGCGCAGATTGCGGATCTGCAGGGTCCCGCCCACCGGGCCGGTGAACTGGAATCCGCCCGAGGTGAAGTTTGGGCTCGGATCCAGGACATCGGCGACCTTCATTCCATTGAGGAAGGATTGCACCCGCGCGCCACCCGCCTCATCGCGAACGAGGAACTCCGCGTGGAACCACAGGTCCGCCGGAGTCAGTTGCCCGCGCACCTGCAACAGATCGAGCAGCGAGCCCGCTCGATAGGTCTCCAGCGTGAACGCGTTGAGGCTCATGCCGTACCCGGCCGCGCCCGCCTGGGGCTCCGCGCGCAGGAAGACCGCGCTCTCAGAGCCCCGCGACACCTTGGCGTCGAAGGAGATCCGGGCGTCGACGAGCGGCGGACTGACGTTGTGGCCGAACGGCTTGGCTCCATCGCTCGCCATGAGAACTCCGTCGGCGACCTTCCAGCCTTCCGGCAGAGCGAGCCGACCGGCCAACTCGGCTTCGATGGGATTTTCGCCGGCCGCCGGGGTCTGGCCCACGGGCCTGACCCAGATATTCTTGAACGCCACCGGTCCGTGATCGCCCTGGAAGCGCAGCGGCCCGGACGCGACTTCCTTGGGCGAATCGAAGGCTCCGCGCGTGGGCTCGGGCACTTCGATGTTCTCCTGCAGCAAGACGTCGTCGATCATCACGCGCTCAAAGCGCGCGTTCGAGACCTTGGCACCGCTCGCGTCGAACTTCGGCGCCCGGAACCGGATCGTCAGCCCGTGCCACTGCCCCGGTCCGCGGAAGGCGTTGAACATCGGCGCGCGTCCGCGCCACTTCGAGCCCTCGCCGTAGGCCTCGTAGATCCCGCCGCAGTCGCCGAAGGTCAGACTGGTGTTGCCCGTCGAGTCGAGCAACTGCACCTCGTAGCGCCCCATCAGGTACAACCCCGAATTCCCGCCCTCGGGCAGCATGAAATCGGCGTGCACGTCGACGTCGCCGAATTCGTAGCGGCTGACCAGTTCGCTGGGCGACGTGCCGTCGTTCACGATCAGCTCACCGTTGTCGCCGGTCGGATCCCCGTGGGCCGCCAGTCGATGGCGGTCCGTCGGATCGAGACCGTAGTCCGTGTTCCTCGCGCTCCAGCCCGTCTGCGTCCACGCGTCGAGCGCCTCGCCCCAGGTCAATTCGAGCATGCCCTCCGCTGAACTCTCCTTGGCCGGCGGCGGCGGAACGAGTTTGGCGACGAGTTCCGCGTTGTCCGGCCCCGACGGCATCTGGTTGATCGTGTAGCTGAATTCCTCGTGCAGCAGTTTCTCGCCGGACTCCGAGGCGATTCCGTTGAAGTGCAGGCGCGCGCACATGCCGGGCTTCAGGCCGGGTGCAACCACGTGAACGCGCTTGCGGTCGGGGTCGAGGGCCACGCGCTCGATCGCGAGGTTCGTCTGGTGGCGCGCGGGCGAGCCGTACTCCCACCAATAGTCGTAGTCGTACTGGAAGAGATTGACCGACGAAGCCGCAGGCGCCGACTTCAGCGGCAGCGTGAACTCGACCTCGAATCCGTCGTCGACGAGGTGCACGTTGCGGATCTCCATCGGCACACGGCCCGTCGGCCGCACGCGTCCGATGCCGTCGCCGGGCGCCTGTCCGCCCCAGCCGCGATCGGTGAAGCCGGCGAACAGCGTTCCATCGGGCGCAAACGTCACGCGCACGGCGGAGCCGACGTGCTGGCGGAACGGCAGCACCGCTCCTTGATATTCGCCGCGCACTTTTTCGAGCATCGAGCGGAAGACCATGCCGTTGGTCAGCTCGGCAACGAAGAACTGACCGTCGTAGGGACCGAACTTGCCCTTCGTGTCGGCGACCACGAGGCTGCCGGCCGAACGCGACCAATCATAAGGAATCCAGACCGCAGCCTGCCGGCGCGGAGTCGTCGGCGGAATCGTGTCCGACGCGGTGCGATTCGCTTCGCGATAGCTCGGCGTCCAGTTGAGCGACGCGGGATGCCCGTAGAAGCCGCCTTCGACGACGTGATAGATCGGACAAGCGGGCATCCAGTCGCCCTGGTTGTCGGTCTCGAACAGATCGCCTTCGAGGTTCATGCCGAGACCACAGGGACTGCGAAAACCGCTGGCGAAAGGAATCGTCTTGCCCTGGGGCGTCAGCTTCAGGATCCATCCGCGATAGGGAACGGTCGAACGGCCGTGCCACCACTGCGGATCGCCGAAGGAAACGTTGAGCGAGATGAAGAAGTTGCCGTCCTTGTCGCGCGGCAATCCGAAGGCGAACTCGTGGTAGTGACCGCTGACGCCCCAGTCGTTCGCGACGCGGCGAACTTCGTCGCAGCGGCCGTCGTGATCGTTGTCGATCAGTTCGGAAAGTTCGGCGCGCTGCAGGACAAAGATCTTTTCGCCGACGACCTTGAGGCCGAGTCCTTCTTGGAGACCTTCGGCGAAGAGCGAGAAGTGAGCGTCCTTCGGGTCTTTCGCCAGCGGATTGGTGATCAACCAGACTTGCCCGCGCCGCGTGCTCACGAGCATGCGACCGTCGGAAAGGAAATCCATGCCGCCGACTTCGACGCGCGCGCCGGTCGGAGGCACGAGGTAGTCGACTGCGTAGTAATCGGATTCGTTGGGAGCAGCAGGCGTCGCGGCCTGTTGCGCGAATGCGGGTGCGAACATCGCGGCGAGCGCAGCGACCTCAAGATTCTTGGCGAGCGCGCTCATCGGGCCAGCTCCTTGGACAGCTTCGACAGAAGATCTGGGTCAGCCGCGTTCACGTGCACCACGACAATCGTTGCGGAAAGCGGGCCAGACGGAGCATTCGCGTCTCCCCTCAGATACAGACCCAACCCGGACTCGAGGGGCACCCAGGTGTTGTGCTTTGAATCTCCATTCCAGATGCAGTCGAAGCCTTCACTTCGCTGCTGGACAACCCAGTGATCATTCGGCCCCGCCGGCAAGACACCAAGATCCGCGGGCACAAGTTTTCCGGCTTTGAAATCTACCACGCTCATGACGGCGTCGGGGCTGGCGGAAGTGCGCTCGATCAGGACGCGACGCCCGAAGCTACCGGGTTCAGACAACTGTGGCTGGAAGACTGTCTCCGTGACCCGCGTGAATCCCCGCGGAGACCCAGGCCTCGGCGTCGACTCGATTTGCGCTTCGCTGCCTCCACGGCCGGCTGCTCTAGTCGCGCTCAGATCGAGCGCAATCGGAACAGCCTTCTTGTCAATCCACGCGGAAAGCCAGGGCTTTGGATCTCCGCCATCGAGGTCGGACACGACTGCGCCGAGCGGCTTCAAGTATCCACCGCCGCGCTCGTTCCAATCCGTGCGATCGACGAAGCCTCCGCGGCGCATCGCGATCAGGCGCACGTCGTCGACGCAGTACTCGAAGCTCGCGCCGCCCGGAAGGCCGACCATGAGACCGCGCGGGCGCTCCGGCAAACCGTCATGAATCGGCGGCAACTTTCCGTACGCGAAGACCGCGCGATCGTCGACCGTCAGGATCGAACCGACAGCGAGACCCGATTCTCCGTACGGCGTCAACGTCAGCACATACTTCGCAACGAGCATGCGCTCGTCGTCGTCCATCTGCGACTTGAAGGGCTGCATCAACGACGAGCCAGGAATCCCCGACGTGATCGTCTTGAAGATCGCTTCGGGCGTGTTCCCGAACGCAAATCCGCCCTGCGCGAAACTGCGCGCTTGTTTGCCTTGCGCGAGGATCGTCGCGCCCTTGCCATCGCCGTTGTCGTTGTGACAGCCGGCGCAGTGGCGTTGGTAGAGACTCTTTCCCGTGACTTCGTCTTCGTCTTCCGATTTCGCCAACGCTGGAGCAGGAGCCACCACGGCCGCTGCAACGGGCGCCTCGACATGCGCGGGCGGAGCGACCGGCGGCTCGGTGGCCACGGGTGTGGAGTCAGCGGCACAGCTCGCGAGAATCGCTGCGGACGCGGCCAGCAACAGCGCCGGGGGCATCCAGGAAAAAGGTCGCGGCATCAGTGGAATAGACGTCGAAGGAAGCGGGGACGGGGATGGGCGCGCTATCCCACGGCCCGGCGCCTTCGAACGCAAGCGCAGCGCAAGAAAGTCCGCGGGCCTCGACTGGACCGCGGGCTCGAAGTCGGTTCCACTCCACGATTCATGGAAGCCCTGGCCGAAGACTTGAGGCGCACCGTCGAAGCGGCGGCGGCGGAATTGGCTTCCTTTTCCGAGCAGCGCGCCAATACCCCGCGCGCTCCGGGCAAGTGGAGCCCCAAGCAGGTGCTCGGACATTTGATCGATTCGGCCTGCAACAACCATCGGCGCTTCGTGCTCGCCCGCGAACAGAAGGACCTCGTATTCCCCGGCTACGACGAGAACGCCTGGGCGAAGGCGCAGGCCTGGGAGCGCGCGGACTGGCAGGACCTCGTGGAATTCTGGCGGCTCTACAACCTGCACCTGTCGCGGGTGATCGGGGAGACTCCTGAGGAGCTCGCGCGCGCGCCCCGCTTGCCGCACTCCTTGGAGCAGATCGCCTGGCGCACGCTTCCGGCGGACAAGCCGGCGACACTCGCCTACCTGATGCGCGACTATGTCGGTCATTTGCGACATCATCTGGCTCAGGCCCTCGCACTCCCGCGGGATTGAGCCGCTGCCGCCCGCGATCCAAGATCGACGCCATGCCCCCTATGTCAGACACGCCCCAGTCCTACGCCAACCACCGCCGCCGCCTCCCGATTCCGTACGCACTCGCAGGCGTCGCGATTCTTGCGGCCACTTGCATCCGCGGATATGAACTCTTCAAGGCACCAGGCCTGGGGACAACCGCGTCCTTGCTGCTCGCTTGCGGGTGCCTGATCGCCTGGTTCTGGATCCGTGTGGGCACCATGACCGTGCAAGATCGCGTGATCCGCGCCGAGATGCACGCCAAGCTCGGCCGCGTGCTCGGCGAGAACAAGCGCAAGGAGTTCGAACAGCTCACACTGCGTCAATTGGTCGGACTGCGCTTCGCTTCGGACGCGGAACTGCCCGCGCTGGTCGCCGAGGTGCTCGCCGGCACGACGACCAAGGAAGACGACATCAAACGCAAGGTGCGCGACTGGCAAGCGGACCATCAGCGCGTCTAGAGCCGATGGCCGACACCCAGGAAGATCCGAAGGCCGCGAAAAAGAAACGCGTCAGCGCCCGCGTGGCTTGGGCGGAAGCTCGCGAATTGATTCGCGCCTCGCGCGGTCGGTTGATGCTGGGCCTGTGCTTGTTGTTGATCTCGCGCCTGAGCGGATTCGTGCTGCCGGCCACGCTGAAACTGCTGATCGACGATGTGATCGGCAAGGGCAAGCACGAACTCGTGGTGCCGATCGCGCTGGCCGGTGGGCTGGCGACTTTGGTGCAGGCCGCCACAGGTTTCGGATTGAGCCAGATCCTCGGCGTCGCAGCGCAGCGTGTGATCAACGAGCTGCGCATGGACGTCCAGCGCCACGTCCTGCACTTGCCCGTGCGCTCCTTCGATGCGACACAGACCGGCGTCTTGATCTCGCGCATCATGAACGATGCGGAAGGCGTCCGAAACTTGGTGGGCACGGGACTCGTGCAACTGGTCGGCGGCTCGATCACCGCGCTGATCGCGATCAGCGTGCTGTTCTGGATCAACTGGAAGCTGACGATCTTGCTGCTCGTCGTGCTCGCTTGTTTCGGCGCGGTCATGGCCTACGCCTTCAAGAAACTGCGCCCGCTGTTCCGCGAGCGCGGCAAGATCCAGGCCGAGATCACCGGACGATTGACGCAAACGCTCGGCGGGATCCGCGTGGTCAAGGCCTACACCGCCGAGCGAGCGGAAGAGTCCGTCTTTCGGGGCGGGGTCGAAGCGTTGTTCGCCAACGTCAAGAAGTCGATGACCGGAGTTTCGGCGGTTACCGCTTTCGGCGTGGTCGTCATCGGCGTGCTCGGTGCTGTCATGACCGTCGTCGGCGGCCGCGCGATCCTCGACGGACAGATGACGCTCGGCGAATTCGGCCTGTACCTGGTCCTGATCGGCCTGGTCACCGCGCCGGTGATCGAGATCGCTTCGATCGGCACGCAGATCACCGAAGCCTTCGCCGGCCTCGACCGCATCCGCGAGATCCGCGGTCAGGCGCGCGAGGACGAGGGCGACAAAGATCGCGCGCCCTGCCCGCGCATCGGCGGCGACGTTGTCTTCGACAAAGTCTCGTTCGAATACGATCCCGGCCGCGTCGTGCTGCACGAGATCTCGTTCAACGCAGCGGCGGGTTCGACCACGGCGCTGGTCGGCTCGTCAGGCTCCGGCAAGAGCACGATGGTCAGTCTGGTTATGGCCTTCAATCGGCCGCTGTCCGGGAAGGTACAAGTCGACGGACTCGACTTGGCGGGCGTTCGACTCTCCGAGTACCGCGCCCAACTCGGGGTCGTGCTCCAGGAGAACTTCCTCTTCGACGGCACCGTCGCCGCCAACATCGCCTTCTCGCGGCCCGACGCGTCGCGCGAGGCGATCGAGGCCGCCGCCAAGCAGGCCTACTGCGACGAATTCGTGCGCGGTTTCGAAAAGGGCTACGACACCATTGTCGGTGAACGAGGCGTTAAGCTCTCGGGTGGCCAGCGCCAGCGCATCGCCATTGCTCGCGCGCTGCTCGCCGATCCTCGCGTCCTGATCCTGGACGAAGCGACCTCCAGTCTGGACAGCGAGAGCGAGGCCTTTGTCCAGAAGAGCCTGGCGACACTGCGCCAGCGCCGGACCACCTTCGTGATCGCCCACCGCTTGTCCACGATCCGCGCCGCCGACCAGATCCTGGTGATCGAGGGTGGACGGATCGTCGAACGGGGGACCCATGCTGTGCTGTACGCGCTTGACGGACGCTACCGCGAGCTGCATGACCGACAGCACCAGCTGGAACTCGAGCGCTACGTAAATCCTGGCGAGGAACCGCGCCAGCCTGTGACCGCGAGCGCCTGAGCCACAATTGTTGAAAAGTCGGGAGCACGGTACGCCATCCAGCGGCTAGGCTCAAGTGGAAGCGATTCCGCGCTCCGGCGCCTCTCCTTAGCTCCGCCCCCCCATGATGAAGCCCAGCCACGCACTCGTTCTTATCGCCCTCCTGGCCCCTTTGACGCGCGCTCAGACCAGCGCCGATCCGCAAGCGGCCATCGAGAATTGGCGCAACACCCACGGTCCGTCGTGGACCGCCGAACTCGACCCGCGCACGGGTTTCGTGCGCTCGCTGTACGGCGGTCACACCGAATCGACGGGTCACTTGAGTGACGATCGCGGCGCCTTCGCGCGCGCCCGCATGCATGTCACCTCGGCCGTCGCGCTCACCGGTATCTCGAACAGCACTCTGGTCGAAGAGCGCGCCTTGTTCCTGCCGCTCTCCAGCGCGGGCTCGAGCGACAAGTACACCGCGAACTTCCGTCAGGTCGTGCGCGGAGTGCCCGTGGTCGCCGCCACGCTGCACGTACTGATGGATCTCGAGGGCCGCGCGCTCTCGATCGAATCGTCGGCGATTCCCGGCGCGGAACTGGCGCTGACGAACCCGACTCAGGACGCTGCGCGCGTCGCGCTTGAGGCGGTGCGAGTTTTCGGCACGATTGCAGGCGTTGCGGGCAAGCAGAGCGGCGCGCCGCGCCTGGTGCTCGTGCCCATGCAGGATCAGGGCGATCTGCGCGCCGTGCTCGCTTGGGAAGTCGATGTCTTCAGCACTGCGACCAACGAAGTCCCGCGTGGACTTTGCCTGCGCCTGCTCGACCGCAATCTGTCGCTGGCGGATCGTGAGGAGTTGGTCCACACCTGCGACGTCTCAGGCACGGTCTACACGAAGCTGACTCCTGGCGTGCTGCCCGATCTCGCCACCAACTTGCCCGTACAGGTTCCGCTGGCCCACGTGATCGTCACCAGCCCCCAGGGCAACGCGACCACGGACCTCAACGGCAACTTCAACATCGTCGGTGCCACGGCGCCGCTCAATGTCAACGTCAAGTATGACGGTCCCTTCGTGACGACGACCGACGCTTCGGCTCCGGTCTACACGCTGCCGGCGAACCTGCCGAGCGCCAGCGGCAATTCGATCGTGATGAACTCGACCCCGACGCAGTTCTACACG
>JAYUOR010000515.1:0-8248 GCA_043760765.1 Planctomycetota bacterium
AACCGGAGGCACTCTTCGCGGCGGGATCAGGCTTGATCGGTGAACCGCCTTCGGAGAGCAGCGGCAGCACGACCTTCTGGCCCGGCCCGAGCGTAAACAACTCTTCGCGGAACGCGACCAAGAGATCGCCCTTGGATTGATTGATCACATCGAGCTTGCGGTCCTTCTGGCGCTCGATCACGTAAGGGCCCGAGGCGCCGCGCAGTTCCGCACCTCCCATCAGCCGCACGCGATCGCCCTCGTGCAGATCCATGCGCGCGCGATCGACCTCTTGGAAATCCAACATGGGTTCGCCGCGGCCGGTGGAGCCGATCCAGGCGACGCCCTGACCGAAAACCACGATCGACGAACCCGAGGGCCACAGGACTTCGGCGCGGCCGCCCGGCGAGACGATTACGGAACTGCCTGCGTTGGTGCGCATGCGCTTGTCGTAGAACGCGAGCGGCTGACCGTGCAGTGCTCCCACCGGGCGCACGCGCACCGGATCGGCATGGCGCAGAACGGTGACTTCCTCGACGCCCTCGAGGCGCGTCGCGGCATCCCCGGGCGGGAGCGTCGCGAAGTCGCCCCCCATCGGCGGCGGCCAGCGCTGCGTATTCGCGAAGAAACAGGCGCTCGTGCAGAGCACGAGGTTCAACGCCACGCACACCGGCAAGGCGCGCAATGTGAACTTCAGATTGGCGCTCATCGTGTGTCCTTGGCCGTCGTCTTCGGCGTGTGCGTTGAAAAGTAGCGCCCGACGAAACCGGTGTCGTGTTCGCCTGCACGGAAGTCGGGGTGAACCAGAATCTTGCGCAGCAGCGGGATCGTGGTCTTGGGACCTTCGATCACGAACTCGTCCAGCGCCCGCGAAAGGCAACGGATCGCGTGGTCGCGAGTCGGACGGTGGGCCATCAGCTTGCCGATCATCGAGTCGTAGTTCGGCGGAATGCGATAGCCACTGTAGGCGTGACTGTCGAGCCGGATCCCCGGGCCGCCCGGCGGCACCAGCATGGCGATCCGGCCGGGAGACGGCTGGAAGTCGCGATCGGGGTCCTCGGCGTTGATACGCACCTCGATCGCGTGGCCCTGCTGCTTCACGGAATCCTGGCGCAGCGAAAGTTCTTCCCCGGCGGCGATCCGGATCTGCTGCTCGACCAGGTCGAGTCCGGTGACCAACTCGGTGACCGAGTGTTCGACCTGGATGCGCGCGTTGACTTCGATGAAATAGAAGTTGCGGTTCTTGTCGACCAGGAATTCGACCGTGCCGGCGTTGTGATAGCCGGCGGCCTTGGCGACGCGCACCGCCGCGGCCCCCATGGTTTCGCGCAATTCCGGCGTCATCAGCGGTGAAGGCGATTCCTCGATCAGCTTTTGGTGCCGGCGCTGGATCGAGCAATCGCGCTCGAACAGGTGGATGAGATTGCCGTGCTGATCGCCGAGGATCTGGAACTCGACGTGGCGCGGATTTTCGATGTACTTCTCGAGGTACACGGTGCCGTCGCTGAACGCGGCCTCCGCTTCGCTGCGCGCGGCGTGAAAACCGCTCACCAGACTTGGATCGTTGCGCGCGATGCGCATGCCCCGGCCACCGCCCCCGGAAGCGGCCTTGATCATCACCGGGTAGCCAAGCTTTTTCGCCGTACGCAGCGCCGTGTCCTCGTCCCCCACCGGCCCGTCGGAACCGGGCACGATAGGAACGCCGGCCTTCTTAGCCAGGGCGCGCGCGTTGGACTTGTTGCCGACGGCTTCGATTGTCTCAGGGCTCGGCCCGATGAACGTGATGTTGCACGAGTTGCAGACCTCGGCGAAGTGCGAGTTCTCGGACAGGAATCCGTAGCCCGGATGGATCGCTTCGACATCGGCGATCTCCGCGGCAGAGATGATCGACGGGATGTTCAGGTAGGAGCGCGCGCCCTGCGCCGGACCGATGCATATCGTCTCGTCGGCCTGACGGAGATAGAGCGCATCTGCGTCCGCCTGCGAATATACCGCGACGGTTTCGATGCCCATTTCGCGGCAGGTGCGAATGATCCGCTGCGCGATCTCGCCGCGGTTGGCGATCAGGATGCGCTTGAACATGCCGCGCGGGTCAATTCGGTTGGACGAGGAACAAAGGCTGTCCGAATTCGACCGGCTCCCCATTCTGGACGAGGATCTGAATCACACGGCCCGAGCTCTCGGCCTTGATTTCATTCATGACCTTCATGGCCTCGATGATGCAAAGCGTCGTGTCCGGTCCGAAGCTTGCGCCGACCTGCGCGAAGGGCTGGGCATCCGGCGAGGACGCTCGGTAGAAGGTCCCCACCATTGGACTTGGAAAAGGCGTTCCCGCCGGGACTGCGACGAGCGCACTTGCCGACTCGGCCACGCCAGGGGCGGGCGTTTGAACCGGCAGCGGGCCAGGGGTGGCTCCAGCCTGTGTGACATGGACAAGCGCAGCACCACCAGCCTGCGCCTCCGGTCCGCGACGCAGGCGGACGCGCAGGCCCGCCGACGAATCCTCGAGCTCGAGTTCGGTCACATCGCCCTTCTGCATGAGAGCGATCAGGCGCTGGATCAGTCGAATCTGCATGGCTGGCTTTTGGCCCGCGACGGCGCAGGCGGGGCACAGGATAGCAACGCGACCTCCGACAGTCCGTGCTCCGTAGAAAAAGGCCTGACCCGATTCCTCAGGAATGGCCCGCACGGGGGTGGACCCAGTGGCCGGAGCGGCCACCGCGTTTCTCCACGAGTTGCGTGCACTCGATTTCGATTTCGTGGCTTCTGGCCTTGGACATGTCGTAGACCGTTAGCGCCGCCAGCGTCGCCCCGACCAGCGCCTCCATCTCAACTCCGGTGCGCCCGCTGCAGGCCACGCGGCAGCGGATCTCCAGGCGCTGCGCGTCCAGCGGGCTGAAATGGACCTCAACCAAGTCGAGCGCCAGGGGATGGCACATCGGGATCAGATCGCCGGTTCGCTTGGCAGCCAGGACCGCCGCAGCACGCGCGGTTTCCAGCAGCGGCCCCTTCGGACCTCGGCCGGCGAGCAATTCATCAAGTAGGCCGGGCGGAAAGCGCAGCACAGCGCGGGCGGTGGCTTCGCGCTGAGTAACGGGCTTCGACGAGACGTCGACCATCGCCGCCTGCGGGCCCTGCGCGCCCTGGACCACATGGCTCCAAGAGCTCGAAACGGCACTGCCTGGGGACTTCTTCTTCGGATTCTTGCCGACCATGGAGCTGTGTACCTTGTCAGAACCGATATCCGGGTCATGTAGCGCTCGGGAGCGGCGCGAGCGCAGGTTTTACGAGACCCGTGATCGCATCCCCCAAGCCGAGCCTACATTAGTGCCGACATCGCAACCACGCCGCCGGGCCCCACGCCCACGACGGCCGACGCACTCCTCAACAAGTTCCTCCATGCTCCGACCCACACTGTTCGGCTTCCTGATCCTCGTGCCGCTCACCGTCGTGCCCGCCGCCTTCGCGGTTCGCACGCAACAGGGCCCTGACCTTGCCCGTCTGATTCAGGAACAGGCCGCTAAGGTTGGCGAGCGTCCAGGAGAAGAGCTCTGGCGTCAGGTACGCGCGCTCACAGACCTCTCGCGAACGATTGAAGGTCAGGATCTCGCCGCGGCGGTCGATCCACTGCTCGCCGACCCGAAGAAACTCAATGCCGGCGGCAAGCTCTTCGCGATCGGCCTGCGCCTGCAGGCCAACGATCCGGATGCGGCCAAGCTCGCGGTCGTTCTGACGCCGCTGCTTGGATCGTCCACGACGGAGGTGGTCATGACCGCGGTCCAGCTCAGTGCGGATCCGCACTTCAAGACGCTCGCCGAGGACGAGCGCGAGACGCTGGTCGGCGCGCTGGCCAAGATCTCCGAGGACGGAGCGCGCGCACCTGAGCTGCGCTTGGAGAGCGCCATGAGCGTTCACGCGCTCGGCAGCGGCGAGGACCGGCGAAATGCCTGGCGCCTGATGAACGGCTTCTTGGTTTCGCTGGATCCGGAGCTGCGTCAGTTGGGGGCGCTGGCGCTGGCGAGAACGCACGCCGAAATCACCGGCGCACTGCGCGACGAGTTGAAGCGCATGGCCTCGGTGCCCGGCGAGCGCGGCCGCATGGCGGATGCCTACCTCGAAACCGCGCGCAGCGAGGAACACTGGAGTTCAACCCTGAAGCGGCAGGCCGAGCTGTACGAAGCCAAACCCGCAGACAGTCCGTTGATCGACGGCAACGATCCGACGCAAGTCTTCCTGACCGTCATGAACGTCATTCGCAAGGGCCATCTCGACGGCGACAAGGTCAAGCCGGAGGACCTGCTCGACTCGGCGTTAAACGGAATGCTGCACAGCATGGACGAGCACTCGACGTACATGGACTCGAAGGACTTCGGACGCTTCGAGCAACAACTCGAAGGCGGTTACGGCGGCATCGGCGCCTACGTGCAGACCGACCGCGAGGACAACCTGTTCACGATCACGCACCCGATCTACTCCGGCCCCGCCTACAAAGCCGGCCTGGTCAGCGAAGACAAGATCGTGCGCATCGACGATTGGCCGACGATCGGAGAAGCCTCCGAGGACGTGATCAAAAAGCTCAAGGGCCGGCCGGGCACCAAGGTCAAGCTGTACATCTGGCGGCGCGGCATGGAACCGGGCAAGATCGACCGCCCGACCGAGGACATGGTGAGAGAGGTCGAGCGTGCCACGATCGAGATTCCGCAGGTGCAATGGCAGATGCTGCCGGGAAAGGTCGGCTTGATCTCGCTGATGGAGTTTTCGCGCGTTGCTTCGCAGGAAGTGCGCGAGGCGATCCTGAAGCTCCAAGAGCAGGGCATGCAGGCGATCATCCTCGACTTGCGCAACAATCCGGGCGGCCTGCTCGACGAAGCCGTCGCGGTCGCGTCGCCTTTCCTGCAGAAGGGCAAACTCGTCGTGCGCACCGAGAGTCGCGTCGAGCCTTCCGAGAAGCGCGAGACCAAGGGCCAGCCGCTCTTGCCGATGGACATGCCGATGGCGGTGCTCGTCAATCGTTTCAGCGCGTCGGCCTCCGAGATCGTCTCCGGTGCCCTGCAAGACCAGCAGCGCGCGACAATCGTCGGCCAACGCAGCTTCGGCAAGGGCTCGGTCCAGAAACTCTTGACCGTGCCCGGCCTGCGCGACGACGAGTACAAGGACGAAAACGGCAACGGCCGCCACGACAACTGGGAAGCGCTGACCAAGGACTGGAACAAGAACGGCGAGTTCGATTTCGCGCCGCACATCAAGCTGACGATCTCGCGCTACCTCCTGCCGTCGGGCCGCTCGATCCACCGCGAACTCGACAAGGACGGCAACATCCTGAGCAAGGGCGGCGTCGATCCGGACGTCAAAGTTGAAGCGCGCATCTATGAAGCATGGCGCATTGAAGAGATGGTCCGCTTGCAGGCATCGAAGAAGATTCGCGGTTACGTCGACGCACACTTCGAGGCCAACAAGGAATTGTTCGGCCAGCTCGCCGAGAACGACCAGCGCGACGTCAAGCGCTATCCGGATTTCGACGAATTCGTGACTTCGCTCGGCACACCGTTGGCGCCCGACGACGTGCGTCAACTGGTGCGCATCGAGTTGCGCAAGCGCATCCAGGATCTGCGTGGCAAAGAATTCCCCGGCGGCGACTTCGTCGAGGACGTGCAGCTGCAGGAAGCGATCCGGGTCGTGCTCGAGAAGCAGGGCAAGACGCCCGCGGACATCGAAGAGTACAAGTCGGCGATTCCGCCCTCGCCGCTCGGCCGCGTGCAGATCGCGAAGATCGAGCGCAGGTCCGTACAGGACACGATCGAGCAGCTGAGCGCAGCGAAGAAGTCAGACGGGAAGTTGTCGCCGGAATTGCTCGACCGTCTGCAGGAGCTGCTGCAAGCGTCGCTGGACGGCGGCGGGCACTGAGAACGGTGCCGGCGAGAAACTGCCGAGCGCTGGGTGGCTCTTGCATCGATTCGAGTACGAATCGATGCAAGAGCCAGACACCTAACGCAATTCCTGCGTCGTCTTGGACAGCGCCGGAAGGACCAGTTCGCGGGTCAGGATGATCACTGTGGCCGCGATCGGCAGCGCGAGAAGAATGCCGAACATGCCGAGTGCGGCTCCGCCGATCGTCAACGACACCAAGACGACGACCGGATGCAGGCCCAGGCTCTGCCCTAGGATCTTCGGCGTCAGCACATAGCCCTCGAGGATCTCGGCGATCAGATAGATCAGACCCGTGCGCCAGAGCGCTTCGAACAGATCGAACTTGAGCATCGCCAGCACGGCGCCGAGCACAAAAGCCAGCAGCGGTCCGACCACGGGGATCAGCGACAACAGCGCGGCAACCAGTCCCAGCAGCAACGCATAGGGCACGCCGATCAGCCACAAACCCAGAGTAATGAACGCACCCTTGAGCAAGCTGATGAGCATGCGGCCACGCAGGAACGAACTCAGCACCAGGCCGATCTGTCGCGAGATTGACAGCACCATGTCGCGGTTGCGATCGGGCACGTACTTGATCACGAATGCGTGGATGCGCTCGAGCTCGAACAGCATGAAGTAGGTGTAGATCGGCAGCAGGAAAAGCAGCGTGACGAGCGAAAGCAGCGAACCGAAAAAGCCGCGTACGAAAATCAGCACGCCGCTTGCGGCCTTGATTCCGGCCTGACCCGCTCTGCCGAGGTCGACGTCCTCGCTCGAGAGCTGGCGCAGCTGCGCCAGCAGATCGCGGAGTCCTGGCCGTGTTCCTTCGGGCTGCCCACTCGTGTCGAGCAAGCCCCACTTCCCAAGATATTTGTAGGCCTGTCCGATCCCCTCGCCAAGTCGCACGTCGATCTGATCCAGCACTCCGCCCGGCTGGGACATGTCCGTCCACAGCGACTGAGCTTGCATCGTCACCGCGAAGCCCACCACCAGGATCGAGAGCGCGAAGGCCGTGAAGATCACACCGACTGCGCTGCGGCGGCCGAAGCCGCGTTTTTCCAATCTCGCGACAAGCGGCGTGAGCACATAGGCCAGCAGGTACGCGAGCAGGATCGGATTGAGCACCGAGCGCACGCTCCATGAGAACCACACGAGCAGGACGAACAGTCCGCCCAGGATCCAGCGCCGGCGCAGCGAGGCTTTCGGGTCGATCATTCAGCTCTCCTTTCCACCGAAATCGAGCTTCGGGACCTGCGGTCGATAACTCTGTTCGAAGACCTGGTCGAAATCGAAGTTGTCCGAAAAATCCTCGATCTTGTCGCCTTCCTGGCGCTTCAACATGCCGTGCTCGACGAGCAGGAACACGATGCGGCCCCAGTCGAGGCTCTCGCGCACACCCCACGATCGCCAGACGTGCGCGGCGAGCGGACCGAATTGCGCCGTGGCGCAGACGCGCATGCCTTCGAGCACTTCACGACCGCTGACGTGCCGGTCGGCCCCCTGAGCTTCTTCGCGTCCGGTCAGACGCAGGGCGTGCTCGAGCGACTCGTACAGGAAACGAAACGCTTCCGGAGAGTAGCGTCCGTCGCTCAGTGCGAGCTTGCGCAGGGCCTCGTTCATCGGCGTTTTTCGTGACCCTGAGCGCGCGGTGCACTCGCCCGGGCATTCTGCGATGCTAGCAAACCACGCCCGCCGGATCGCGCGCGGCAAGCACGAGCGCGGCCCGCTCCAGCGCGACTCCAGGATCCAGATTGAGTTCTATATCCGCGCGCAGCTGAGCCAGATGCTCGACGGCCAGCGAAAGCAACATGGGCTGCCTCGCCAGGACGATCTTGCAAAGCTGCGCCTCGAGGTCGCCGTGGGGCAGTCGCACAGCCGGCACGCCGGCGCACATTCGCGCGATATCGCCCAACAGCGCAACGCACAGGTCGAGCACGCAGCGGGCGCGTTCGCGCTCCCTGCCGGTCGGCGTCTTGCCTTCGAAGCGGCCTTCGACCAGGGCCAACGCGCCGGCGGCCGCGCCGGGCGCCGCTTCGCCGCATAGCAGTGCGACCAGCACGGCGCGAAGTTCCGGAACGCCGCGTTCAGAAAGTGCCAGGGCGGCTCCTGGAGATCCGCTGCTCCAGCGCGAAAGGCGCGCGGCCTCGTCGCCGGTCAAGCCGTGCTCGCGCAGCACTGCGAGCGAGTCCGCAGCCGACAGCGCGCCGAAGCGCACGCTCACCACGCGGCTTCGAATCGTGGCCAGCAACTCCGACGCGCGCTCACAGACCAGGATCCACAGCACGGCGTCGCCGGGTTCTTCGAGCATCTTGAGCTGCGCGTTCTGCGCCTGCTCGACCATGCGCTCGGCGCGCCGCACGAT
>JAYUOR010000516.1:0-3177 GCA_043760765.1 Planctomycetota bacterium
GATCAAGGGCGAGGACGACGTGCGCGAGCGCATGCGCGCTGTCTTGATCGCGCGCCACGACGAGCGCGGTGGCGAAATCGTGCTCGCGCACAAGCCGACTGTGATCCTGGTCTGTGGCGTCAACGGCTCGGGCAAGACGACTTCGATCGCCAAGCTTGGTCACCGTTTTCGCCAGCAAGGAAAAACAGTGCTGCTCGGAGCCTGCGACACCTTCCGCGCCGCGGCCGCGGAACAACTCGGCATCTGGGCTTCGCGCAACGGTGCCGACTTCGTGCGCGGCGGTGACTCGGCCGATCCGGCTTCTGTCGCCTTCGATGCGGTCGACAAAGGTGTTGAGCGCGGAGTCGACGTGATCGTGCTCGACACCGCCGGCCGCCTGCACACGCAAAAGAACCTGATGGCCGAACTCGGCAAGCTGGAGCGCGTGGTCGCCAAGCGGCTGAGCGGTGCGCCGCACGAAGTTCTGCTCGTGATCGACGCCACCAACGGCCAGAACGCGATCCGCCAGGCGCGCGAATTCACCGCCGCGGTCAAGGTCAGCGGCCTGATCGTGGCCAAACTCGACGGCACCGCGCGGGCCGGGGCCATTTTCACGATCCAGCAGGAGCTGGGCATTCCGGTGCGCTACATCGGCACCGGCGAGGCGCTCGAATTGCTCGAAGCCTTCGACCGCGAGGCCTTCGTCGATGCGGTGGTCAGCACGCAATTGACCCATTAGCCGGGACAAGTCGTTTTCGAACGCCGTGGAAGCTCGTAGCGTATCGGGCGTCTCCCCCACCATGGCCTGGCTCGATCCCCTGCTCGCGCTCTTGTTGTTGTTGCCCGCGGCGTGGCTCGCCTGGCCTGCGACGTTGGCGCATCAGCTCGAACCGGAATTGAGCGCCACGGGCTGGTGGCTCTTGCTGCAGATTCCCGCCGCACTGCTGCTGCTGCTGAGAACGCCGCGGTCGAGGAGCCTGCTGGTGAGCGTGTTCGCAGGCTTCGTCGCCGTCAGCCTCTGGCGCGCGTCGCAGGCCCAGAGCGATTCGTTGTCCGCAACGCGCGCCGTCCTGGCCGCGGCCACTGCGTTGAGCGCGTTGGTCGCCGGCTCGACACTCGGATCCACGGGCCGGCGCGTCTTCGCGATCGGTCTCGTGCCGATTTCGATCGGCCTGTGCCTGCCCGCGCTCGCGGGTGTTGCGCCCAGGCTGCAGGGCGCACTGCAGAACAGCGGTGCGACCAGCGAAGCTGCGTTGCTCGGCGCGCTCGTGGCGCTCGCCGTGTTCGTCGCGGAACGCGGAAGTCTGCGTGGCATCGCGCTGATCACCATCGGCGCCTTTGGAGCCTTCGTGGCCGTCGCGCCGGTGCTCGCCGGCGCGCTGGTCTTCTGTGGCAGCGCTCTCGTCGCGTGGTTCGTGCGCAAGAAGGATCGCGTTGGGATCGCGCTCTGCCTCTGCATCTTTGCGCTCGCGGCTGCGGGCGCGTTCGCATACGTGCGCGCCTTCCCCGCCGCGAAGGCCCCCGCGCAAGTGGATACGGAGCGCCAGCCCGAAGGTCACTTCGGCGGCGCGGCCGTTCGGCTCTCGATCGCGCCGCGGGCGCTGGCCTTGTTCGCCGATCATGCCTTGATCGGTGTCGGGCCCGGCCAGTTTCGGGCCTGTTTCCCGTCCTATCGCGATGCGGACGAGCGCGTGCGCTCCAATCGCGCGGCGGGCGGCGGCGTCGAAACCGAGGTCGAACACGCGCACAACGACGTTCTGACCACGCTGGCCGAAAACGGTCTCGTCGGCGGCGTCTTTTGGATCGTCTTCCTGATCTCGCTGGCACTGACAGCCTTGCGCGCGCTCAAGCACGACGATCTCGCGCGCAACTCACTCGCGCTTGCAGTACTGGGCCTGCTCGCGAATTCGCTGCTGCGCGCGCCGCTGACTTTCAATCCCGCGAGCGAGAGCCTGTTTTTCGCCGCCGCGGGCGCGCTGCTCGCGCGGGACGACGAGACACCGCCGCCGAAATGGATCCGACGCTTGTTGCCGTTGCTGTGCGTCTTGCTCCTGGCCCTGCAGGCACCGGGCGCGCTGGCGTTCGTGCGCCACGGACTGGCTCTGCGCGCCCCCGACGGCATCGACCTTTCGGGGGCGCTCGCCGCATGCCCCGATTCACCGCTCGCCTTGTCACTCGAAGCGCGCAAGCTCGCCGCCGATCCGGCGCGGATCGCGGACGCGCGCGCGAAGTGGGAGAAGGTGCTGGGCCTTCGGCCGCTCAACTTTGAAGCGCTCGTGCAGGCCGGCGTGCTCGCAGCCGGTGCCGGTGACAGCGCGGCTGCCCGCGCGCATTGGCTGCGCGCCATTGAGCTCGCGCCGGAGCGGATCGGCGTGCTGCAAAATCTGCTGCTGCTCGATGCGCGCTCGGGCGAGGACGCGGACTTCACCGCGGCGTCGTCGCGTGCGAGCGGAAAAGTCGAACGCGCCTGGGCGATCGAGACCGGCGCGAAGGAGATGCTCTCCGGCGACGAGCGCGCCGCGCTGCGCCTGTGGACTTTTGCACGCTGCGATTGGGTTTCCGAGACTCCCGAGCAGGTCTACGAACGCTCGCGCGCGGCGGCGAGCGAACCTTCGCCGCTGGTCAAGGCCTGGGAGTTGCTCGCCCACATGCGTTGGGCGCGCGACCATGCTGCAACGAACGATTTTTCAGGCGCCGTGCGCAGCTATCGCCAGGCCCTGCGCCTCGGCCCCGATTCGCGCGCCGTCCGACTCGAACTCGCCGCGGCCTTGTGGAGCGATGGCAAGCAGGACGACGCGCGCACCGAAATCGACCGCGCCGCCGCGCGCGCCCCCGACTGGTCGCGGCTCTCACCATGGGCCGTCGACGTCCTGTCGAAGGCCGGTGTGTACGGAGTCAGGTGACTTCGTCCACAGTAGCGCCATCCAGTCCTGGCCGAACCCAGCTGCGACCGTACACGCGACCATACGTTCGAGGTTGGAATCGTTGCTGCTTCGGGCAGAGATCGGTCCGCCAGCGGGACCACCGGTCGGGTCACGAAAAGGTTGGGTGGGGAAGTACCTGACCTCGGTACTGTGGAAGAATTCATCGCCTGGAGGGTCTTAGGCTCTGTCACGGAATAACAGGTCCATTTCGGCGAGCAACCGTCGTCGCTGGCAAGGCGCGCCGACGCAGGCAACCTGCATGGTTTCCGAGGAG
>JAYUOR010000517.1:0-3177 GCA_043760765.1 Planctomycetota bacterium
TTTCACAATGGTCCATCCAGCTCTCCTCGAGTCGCTACCTTCTGGGACCACAAATACCTTCTGACGATTCGGGGATACCTGACCATCGGCCAATCGCATCTCATCTTCGCACTTCGGGCATCCCGGCTCTCCCACAATGATGAGAGCATTCCGCTGGGCGCCAGCCAGAATCCAAACCCGCTGGGCAACGCGCCGAGGATCGTCGGTCGAACGGCCCACGATACCGCACACAATCACGGCTGCAGTAATGAATCCGATACTCACTAGTCCAAAAACTCCTGGAGCAGTTTGGACACGTCGTTGTCGTGAGAGGAAGAGAGTTGACACGCAGGCCAAGAGCCCAACCGCAGCCATCGACACGCGAGCGGCGGAGTCGATCTTCAGCCGCCCGAAGCAACCGCAATCGACTCCTCGTGAACTCAAGGTGAATTGCAGCGCCATTAGTCCGATCGCGAAAGCAGCTCCGATTCGCAAGCTCCAAATCCACCCGCTCGCTAGGAAAAGGAGGGCTCCTAGGCCCCCCTCTGCGGCAGCGAGTCCCATCACTGCATACGGCGCACACTCAAGATCGCATCCTACCAAGCTGAGCGCCGCCCATGTCGGCTCCCATTCGAGCGCCTTTCCAAAGGCGGCGATGACTAGCAGTAGGCCAAAGATTCGCACAATTGCCCGCAGTGCATTAAAGGCAGTCCCCCATTCAAGCGTCACATTAGTCCTTCAGATCTCTAAAGATCAGGGCAACGCGAATGTGAGCGCCTTGGAGCGTGACTACCCCAGTAACGGGCTCCGGTCCGGCGTCGGGCGAAAGCTGCAAATGCAAACCGGCGTACCAGCGATTGTCCATGTCCTCAACTGGCCTGATGTCTGACCAACTGCAATGCGCAATGCCATCGCCTTTGAACTCAAGTTGCGTGAGTCTGGACTGAACCTCCGATCGCGTGCCGTTCAGGTACACTCCAGCCACCTCTCCGAGTTCAGCATTGCGCGCCACACCCGTTCGGTAGATGATTCCTCTATCCCACCGCGGTTTCGCGCCCGACACCAGTACCTGCACTTGATGCCTTACTTTGTCGCCCACAAATGAAACGGAAAGTTTGTCCGGAGCGGCGCTTCGATCGACGTTGCCCACGATTTGGTCCGTACTCCCGGCCCGAATCCGAGCTGGAATCTCTCTGAAGGTCACGCAGGAGCACGATGCTGCGACCTGTTCGATGAATAGATCCTTAGTGGAGGAATTCCTCAGGTCAATCCGGAAATTCCCAGCTTCATCAAGCGTTGTAACCTGGGCCGTAGTTAAATGCTGAAGAACTTCGTCCTGGCAGGCGCTACCGATCAGGGCGATCAACACTTCGAATAGGATATAGCGTTTCACGGACCTTTTCCTTCGCTTTAATTGTCTAGCCAATGGGTCCCCGCTCCTGCTGGAATTTTTATCGTCTCAGTGCGCACGCCAACACGGAGCGCCGCCTCACCGGGGCGACAAAGGCAGGCGTAGTCGTTCCCATCTGCGAAGAAGTTCGCATGATAGGTGTCTCCAATAATCGACATGAATGCTTCGTCCCCGCCGCGGCTGGTCAGGCGGGCCACGACGTTGGGTGCGGAATAGGCGGCTCCGTCTCCCGCGACAGAGACTGAAATATCCTCTGTCCAATTCGAAAATGGGGCTTCGATATGGGCCCGATACCGACCCTCTGGCACCTGGCGCAGGACTGCTCGGCCGCTCCGATCCGTGGTGCCGAACCAGCGCACGTCCGGAATAAAGGCGAAACCGCGCGAATCAGGCAGCGCCTCGGAACTCAGGGTAACCGTCCAGTCCTCACGCCCAACGAGCTTCTCTACTTCCGGCAGCATTTCGGCTGACCATGCCCAATCGTGCCGAGGAGTAAGTTCAATCGTCACCCGGTTCGCTTTCTCGACTCGAAGGACGGTGCGGTTGTAGTCCTTATGACAAGCCAGGACCTCTACCACTGAACCAGGGATTCCCCGCAGGACGCACAAACCTCCTTCGTCCGTACGACCAGCTTGCCGCACTTCAATTTCAGCAGGAGCGGATCCCGGCGATGCCGCCCACCCGGTGCGAGCCGTCGCTGTAAGCTCAACATTCTGGATGGGAGCGCCACCCTTGCCAACAACGCGTACCTCAAGTTCGCCTCCGCTTAATAGGGCTAGCGTGACATGCGCAGGCGCTCCGCTGAACGTCACAGCAGTAGTGGCATATGCCATGCCATCATGTGTTGCCAGCACCAGTACCGTACCACCGTCGCCGTAGCGCCCGAGCGAAAAGCTCCCATCGACCTTCGTGATGTCGGAATGCTCCCCGTGCTCGAGGTCGCGGACGATGGCGCCAGAGACTGGACAGCCGGCGTGCACGACAATGCCTGTAAGGAGATATGGCAATCTCACGACTGAAAGCGTTAAGAGGGGATTGGCGTCTGCTGCCGAGAACTGCACGCTCGATCGACTACATTCAGGCCCAGAGACTATTGCCGAGAGTTGCGTATTCGACGGGATTCGGCATGGCGGCGTCAGACCATTCGTATCCGTGCTCATTCGGCTTACGTATACACGGCCGGAAATGACACTCACTCCGGCATTCGCCACCGGGGCGCCGACCTGGTCGCTCACAAGGAAGCGTGCGAAATCGTGAGCGTGTAGGCGAATGGTTACTTCCTGCCCGGCCATCACGTTCCACCGACGACCAAACAAGGAGTCGCGCGTCGCCTCCACTTCACACGGGCCAGGGCTGAGCGCAATCACGGAGGCTCGCCCCCGGGAATCCGAATGTCCGACGCTCCTCGCCGCGGAACTTTCGTGCGGAGTCAGAACAACCTCCGCGTCGGCGACTGGCTCCCCATCCATGTTCTCGATATGAACCACGTACGTCGAGGCGTCCCCCCTTTCGTCAATTGCCCCCCCGCCGCCTAGCGCGGGCGGGCGTTCACGATCAGCGAGGGTACGAGGGCCTGGCGCGTCGACTATCCGAATCCCGCCCACGACCACACGAGCAGGTGGCGATTCCGCAGCCCCCGTGTACGCATCGCCCCTAGTGCGTCGCCCCGTGACCAGCAGCACGCATGCAACGAGTAAGGTGATGACGACGATCAGCGCAATGCTGTTGCGACGCGGTGCTTCCATATGAATCGGGCGACGAGCGCAAGTAAGAGTGCCGCGAGATCG
>JAYUOR010000518.1:0-3173 GCA_043760765.1 Planctomycetota bacterium
GGCGGAAGATTACGACGTGCAGCTTTTGAAAGAATCTATTCCGTATCGCGCCATCCGCGCGACGATGGCGGCGCGGACGGGTTTGATGAACGGATTTACGGTTTTCCGCGACGTCGAAACCGAAGGCGCGATGTATGCCGACGTCGATGTGAAGACCGCGATCAACCGCGGAATCATTCCCGGACCGCGCCTCTTCGTCGCCACGCGCGCCTTTGCGCCGACGGGCATGTATCCCCTGCAGGGTTACTCGTGGGAGCTCGTCATGCCCGAGGGCGTGCAGATCATCGACGGCGCGGAGAACATCGTGCACGCGGTTCGCGAGCAGGTGCGTTTCGGCGCGGACTGGATCAAGTACTACGCGGACCGCCGCTACTTCATGAAGGACGGCGCGCTTCATTCATGGGTCAACTTCACCGATGCAGAAGCCAAGGCGATCGTGGACGAAGCTCATCGCCTCGGTCGTAAAGTCGCGGCCCACGCCATGGGCCGCGAAGGAATCGAATCGGCGCTGCGCGCGGGCGTCGACACGATCGAACACGGCGTCGGGCTCGACGAAGCGTTGATGGATTCGATGATCCAGCGCGGCGTCTACTGGTGCCCGACGCTGTACGTCGTGCTCTATGTCGCCGAGGGCCGCGCCGCCGCCGGAGCGCCGATCTGGAAGACGATGGTCGATCTCGAAGCGAGCGCTTTCGCCGAGGCGGTCAAGAAGGGCGTGAAGATCAGCTACGGCACCGACGCGGGCGGTTATGCGTGGACCGAGAATCAGGCCAAGGAATTCAGCGTCATGGTCAAGTACGGAATGACTCCCATGCAGGCGATTCAATCGGCGACATCGCTGGCCGCGACGCTCCTCGATCAGCAGGAGAACTTCGGTTCAATCGAGGTCGGGAGACTGGCGGACATCGTCGCCGTCAGTGGCGATCCGTTGAAGGACATCAGCGAACTCGAGCACGTCAAGTTCGTGATGAAGGGCGGCGCGGTGATCAGGAATGATCTGGCGCAGAAGTGAGCCTCGGCATCTGACGCCACTTATCGACCTTCGCAGTAGCGCTGCAGCGCGCTGATGAAATCGTCGCCGGCGCGCGCCTTCAGGATCTCGAGCTGTTTTTCCGGTGGGACTTCGTAGTCGGGCTTGATCTGCCACGATCCGTCGGGCTTCGTGATCTTGCTTTCCTTCGCGCGGATCGTGCGCAGGTCCTCGAGGATCAAGGGCAGCGTTTCCTCGTGGCGTTTCGCGAGAAAGCTTGCGGCTCCCCACGCGATCAATGCGCGATCGTTCTCATAGCTCCCGCGCTTCCAGCCGGCGAGGTCGTCGATCGAGATCGCCCTGGGCTTGGTCTCGTATGGGACGGGAGGGAACAGTGCCTTCAGTTGCTCACTCCAACTGCGGTGCTCCTTCTTTGCGACGAAGCCCGAGCGGAACGGGAAGCAGAAAATCGACCCGCACACGCTCATCTCCGCGTGCCAGGCAAGTCCTTGCATCAACCAGTTGGGCAATCTGCCGAAGCGCTCGACGAGCACGAGTTGCGCGCAGCGATTCGCCAGTTCATTCTTCGGATTCCATTCCTTCTGCTCGGGCGAACTCGAGAGACAGGCTGCCGCAAACGGTTCGTCGAGCACGAATCCGGCTTGCCCCTTTTCACCGGCTGCCCAATTCGCGAGCACCGGAAAGCGCGCACCGACATCGTCGAGCAACGTCGCGAAGTCCGCCGGTCCGGCCAGCACGAAAATCGCGACAACCGCAGGTGCCTTCGTCGCCGCGGTCGGCGCGAGCTTGTCCACGAGCGCGATCACGCGCGAGACGATCGCGAGTTCCGCCGTCGAACTGCGCGCCGCCGGATGCACGAACACTCGGCGCAGTTCCGGGTCGAGATCGAGAGCGTATCCATGCGCCTGCGCCCATGGACTCCACGGAACCACACAGGCCGTCGCGCTCTCGCCGATAGCCTCGGCGATGGCCTTGCCCGTGTAGCTGTTTCCCTTCCAGCGCACGACCGGCTCCAGCGCCGCCTTGTCGGCTTTCTGCGGCGGCGACGCCGGAGTTTGCGCAACGTTCACGGCAGACAGGGCCGCCAGCACACATGCGATGAACCACATGTCGCCCAGTGTACGCAGCCGGACTCGTGCAGTAACGATTCGCCCCGCGCCACAGGCTTGGCCTGCGGCGCGGGGCGAAACGTTTCCGTCGCGGTCGGACTTTGCGCGCTCAGTCGCGGCGCAAGAAGTCGACCAGGTCCTTCTCGAGTTCCGCAAGACCGTAGGAGTCGACCGTCAGACAACGATAGATGATCTTCTCCAACGCTTCCGGGGTGTTCGCGTTGAGGTCCTTCGGCGGCGTGTAGGACAGGAAGTAGGACAAGCTCAAGCGCTCGACCTCGCCGCCTTGTTCGCAACCCGAGTACTGCCACGGAACGTTGTCGAAGGGCAGGACACCGGTCAGGATCTCGTACAGCATCACGCCGATGCCCATCACGTCGGCCTTGCTTTCGCGCAAGAGCAGCGGGTTGTAGTGCGGCGTGGTGGTGATCACGTCCTTCTCATTGGAGCGCATCGCCGGATCGATCATCACGATCGAGCCCGAGGGCTTGACGATCATGTTCTCGGGCTTGAGGTCGCCGTGGTAGGGCAGTTCGCCGGAACGCGCGAGCTTCTGTAGCGCGCGCACCACGGTCAAAAACCAGTTGAGGCGGATGCCTTCGAGCGCGCGAATCTTCTCGCGCAGTGTTTTTCCGCGCACGTAGTCGAGCACCACGACCGTGCGGCCCTCGTGCACGAAGGTCTCGCGCACGCCGACCAGGTTCTGGTGACGCGCTCCGCGCAGGAGCTCGCCCTCGTTGCGGATCAGACCGTCGATCTCGTGCGCGTCGAGGAAATCGACGCGCGCGCCTTCCTTGCGAAAGAAGATCGCCTCGGCCGGCGTTTCGTCCGGGCTGATGCCCTCGGGGCGACGTTCGTTGGTGATCTCGAGGAAGCGCGAGACGTAGCGGCCACCGCCGGCCACGTCGCCCACTTTCACGACGACCTTTTCACCTGCTGAATCTTCGGCGAGGTACACCAGGCCGAAGCCGCCGCGAGCGACGAATTCAGCGACCTTGTACGTGCCCAGATACTCACCTGCTGCCAGCTTGATCAGGGAGGGGGTCGGAGATGCGGAGAGGGGGGGGAGGCGG
>JAYUOR010000519.1:0-3173 GCA_043760765.1 Planctomycetota bacterium
GCTTCGCGCTGCTCGCGAAACACTTCGAGGAATCAAGGCTGCCGCAGCTCTTGCCGCGCTGGCTAGCCGACGATTGGAAGGGCGGATTCGTGCTGCTGGTACTCGTCGCCGTGATCTCGAGCTTCTTGGACAACATCGCCGCGGCGATGATCGGCGGCACGGTCGCCAAGGTCGTCTTCAAGGACAAGGTCCACATCGGCTTCCTCGCCGCGATCGTCGCTGCGTCGAACGCCGGCGGCGCGGGATCGGTGGTCGGGGATACGACCACGACGATGATCTGGCTCGACGGCGTGAACCCGCTGGACGTGACGCACGCATTCGTCGGCTCGGGTGTCGCGCTGATGTTTTTCGGCGTGATCGCCGCCAAGCAGCAGGATCGCCTCCAGCCCATCCAGAAAGACGCAGGCTCGGGCGTGCAGCTCGACGGCCTGCGCCTGCTCGTCGTTGGATTGATTCTCGCGGGCGCGATCTTCACGAACATCGTCCACGTGCATGGAGCCCAGTTCGGCTTCCCCGCGGTCGGCGTGTGGGTGGCGATTCTGGTGTGCTCGACGTTCCGCAAGCCGGCCTGGCACGAAGTCGTGCCGGCGCTGAAGGGCGCGATGTTCCTGCTGTCGCTGGTCTGGTGCGCGTCGCTGATGCCGGTCGAGGAACTTCCGACCGCCTCGTGGCAGACCGCGCTCGGTCTGGGCTTCGTTTCCGCGGTCTTCGACAACATCCCGCTGACCAAGCTCGCGATCGAACAGGGCGGCTACGACTGGGGTTTCCTTGCGTACGCCGTCGGCTTCGGCGGCTCGATGATCTGGTTCGGCTCGAGCGCGGGCGTCGCGCTGTGCAACAACTTCCCGCAGGGCAAGAGCGTGTTCCAGTGGCTCAAGTGCGGCTGGCACGTCACGGTGGGCTACGTGCTCGGATTCATCGCGCTGTTCTACATCATGGGCTGGCAGCCTCACGCGCCGCACAAGCCGGGCCAAGCCGCGCCTTTGAAAGTGGAAGCACCGGCAGTGCCCGAGCACAAGTGAGCAAGGTCAGCTATACAGGAGCAAGCGCACGTTGCTGCCCAACCGCCTGGTCAGTCCCACGACCACATGGCCGCGCAGCAGGTGGTAGATCGCGCCGCGCTGACTGATGCCGAGCACGAGTCCGCTGACTCCCAGGGTTTCCGCGGCGCGGGCGAGGCCTTCGACCGCGTTGTGCGAGACCGTCCAGATCGGTAGCAAGGTGCAGCCCTCGCGCTCGGCGAGTTGCGCGGCTTGGCGCAGTGCCGCGATGCCTTCGTCGTCTTCGTTGAGGGTTTCGGAAGCGCGCACGAAAAGCCCGGTGCGTTCCTCGACGTAGATCGCGAAAACGTTGCGGCCACCCAGACCGCGTTCGCGCGCGATCGCTTCGAGCACGACCGAAGGGCTCATGGAGCGCAATGCCACCAGCGTGCTCGAGGGATACAGGTCGATGATCGCCTGGGCCTGGGAAAGGCTCAGGATCTCGGCGCGCTCGGAATGTTCGAGGCCTTGCTCGGAAAGGTCGCGCAGACGCTCAGCGCGGCGCTTCACGGCCGGATGCTGGTAGAAAATGTCAGAGAACCATTTCTGCTGAGTACCGAGCGCGATCAGCAGGCCGACGCCGACGAAAATCACGCCGAAAATGGTCGCTTCCTTCTTGTAGAGCAGGTTCGTGCACCAGGCGAGGGCCACGATCAACGTGGTCAAGATCCCGACCGTGAAGCGCCAGTCGCGCTGACCCTCGCGCCAGCGCACCATGTCGAGTCCGCCGGAGGAGAGCAGGAATGCGCCGAGCAGACCAAAGGCGTAGAGTTCGCCGAGCAGCGCCAGGTCGCCATTCGAAAAGTAGATCACGATTCCCGGGAAGACCGTGGCGACCAGGATCGCCACGAAGGGCGTGTGGAAGCGGCGACCGCGCTGGGCGATCAACTTCGGCATGTAGCCAAGCTCCACGAGCGCCAGGAAAACGTGGTAGCTGCCGATGATCGCCGTGTTCGCGGCAAAAAGCAGCAGCGCCGAAGCCGTGGCCACCACGGCGAGCTTGAGCGGCAGTCCGCCCGCGATGTTGGCGAGTTCGGAGATGAAGCGCTCGCTGTTCTGCATCTTCGTCGCCTCGCTCAGGAGCTCGATGGCGAAGAGCGTGAGCAGCGGCGAGGTGATCAGGATCGTGATCACGACCAGCCACATGCCGCGTTTGGCCGTGGCGCGGATCGGCAGGCGCATCGCAGGCGAGAGCTGACTGATCGATTCGAGGCCTGAGAACGCGAGCCACGCTCCCGCGAAACCGATCACGAACGTCTTGGCGGAGACATCGGACGCCGAGCTGAACGCATGGCGCAGGTGATCCCATGCCGCGGGATCGTCGCGGATCGAGAACAAAGTCGCGCCGATCACGAGCAGGTCGATGCCCAGCGCGCACAGCGCCATCAAGAATGAGAGCGAGGCGCTCTCACGGATCCCGACGATGTTCAGAACGGCGAGCACGAGCAAGGTGCCGACTGCGAGTGGCACCACGTAGTTGTCGAGCGCGGGCCAGCTGCTCGCCAGATAGTGAATACCGGAGACAGAGGAGACCGCGGCCGTGAGGAAATAGTCGAGCGTGATCAGCAGGCCGCCGATCAGCCCCCAGCGCGGACTGAAGGCCTGGGTGGCGACGGTGACGACGCCTCCTCCGTCGGGATTGCGGTAGCAGATTTCGACGTACTTCCAGGCCAGCAGCAGGAACCCCAGCATCGACGCCGTGACGAACAACGGCGCGAGATCTCCGACACCCTTCATGTCGTGCAACATGCCCGGCACGTAGTAGATGCTCGTGCCGATGTCAGCGAAGACCACCGCCCAGACCAGCAGCGGCGAGAGTTGTCGCAGGTGACTGTCGGCCACGGGGGGCGAACGTGCCGCGGCGTCCGGAGGGGCCATAGGGGCGAAGATGGTCCCGTTTGGACCGATCAGAATCCAGTGCAGGTCGTCCTTGTGCCCAGCGTGCGGACCGAAAAAGGCTCCTACTCGAGATCCTGCGCTGGCATCGGGAGCCCTTGGCGCGCAGGATCTTACGCGCCTCCATGAACGATCCTGCAGTTCCGGCCGAGGGCCGTCCCGCCCAAGCTCCCGGAGCTTCGGCCGGCGATCACCTGAGGCAACTTTCTCCGCTGCTGGTCTGGGCGGTGGTCTTCG
>JAYUOR010000520.1:0-3172 GCA_043760765.1 Planctomycetota bacterium
CGCCCTTGGCCGCAGCATCCTCGAGCACAGCGCGCAGGTCGACGTCGAGCTTCTCGAGCAGTTCCTTCAACTTGCGGCTGAAGCCCTCGCGCATCACGAACGACTCTTCGATCGAGAGGTCACGTTCGCGCTGCGTCAGCCAGGCAGGTCCGAAGGCCCACAGGAAGATTCCGATCACGCCACTGACGATGACCAGCGTGCTTAGTCCGAGCAGGATCGCACCCATGTCCGAGTCCCAACCGTCGCCACCGTGCACGAAAACGGCGATCGCCATGGCGCTGCTTATGTACAGGTGCAGGTGCAGCCACGACGCTGCCTTGCCGAGCGGGAAGGCCTTCGAGACCTTGAACTCGAACTTGGGACCGGCTGCGGAGCCCTCGAACACTTCGACTCTCAGCACGCGCTGCACCCCCTCTTCGCGCAGCACGCGTGCCACCAGCGCCTCGATTCCGCGCTTGGTCGTGTGCTGGCCCTTGAGGATCTCGCGCCGGACCTCGTTCAGCCGCGTCTCCGCTCGTTCAAGTTTTGAGATCTCGACGCGCAGCTTGAATTCAGGCGAATAGCCGTGTTTGTGCATGTACTTGCGCAGCACGTAGCCGATCGCGAGCAGCATGCAGAACAAGGCGACTGCTCCGCTGACAAGCCGCGCCGTGTGCCCCGTGCTGCCGACAATTCCAAGGCGGCCCAGCCCTGCGGCGAAAAGTCCGGCCCACACAGAGAGCGCGAGCAGCGCGGCCCATGCATAGCGCGAGCGAAAGAGACTCTTGTTCATCCGTGAAGCGGGCCTGATCGATGTGCCGGATTCGACCGCTCAGCTTCCGCCGAGGCCGAGTTTTGCCCGAAAGATCCAGCACAGAAGCACCACGACCAGGAGCAGGGCAAGCCCGATCACGAGCTTGAGGGTGCGACCGCCAGCGGCAGCCGGCGCTTTGTGCGGCATGAGCTTTCCATGCTCGAAGGCCTTGGTCCAGCCGCGCCCCGTGACGGCACCGGACAACATCAAGGCTTCGCCGACATGTTTGTCGCCGCTCTTGGATTCCTCCTGCGCGGCGCGCGCCTGCTCCTGTGTGATCTGATTCTGGGAGATCAGGTAGCGAACCGCGCCGGCGTAGTGCTCGGGCGGAATCACGGCGTTGTCCGAATCGCGGTCGACCACGAAGACTGCTTCGATCGGACCGAAGCGAACGAGGCACTCCGGCGAAAGCAGCTGTGGAGAATCTGGATTGAGCGCGAGCCCGCCGACGAATGTCTGATTCTTGCTCTTGCGATCTTCGATCTGGAAAGTCATCGTCGCGTCGATGAAGCAGATCACCGCGTGGGGCTGCGAGATCGCGCGATGATCGATGCGGATCTCGCCCTGCTCGCGTCCGACCGTCGCCACCGGCTTCTCGATCTTGTCGATGCGGCGAATGGCTTCGTTGACGATTACGAGACGCGCGCGACGCGTCATCAACGCACCGATCGCGCCTAGCTCTCCGCTCATCGGCCGGATCCTTTGTGTACCGCCGCCCATCGTTCCGCCGACTGCGGCCGCGTCACGGAAGTTCGGCGTGCTTGGGCCTGAAGCCGGCGCGGGGTCTTCGACAGGCACGGGCTTGGGTACGGCCTTCGCAGCCGCGGGCGCGGATCGTTCCAATGCGGCTTTGGGCGCCGCCGGCACGGAGCGTTCGCGCGCGGCCTTGGGTGCGGCCGGGGCCGATCGTTCCACAGACGCTTTGGGCGCGGGCGGAGCGGGTCGTTGGACCGGAGCCTTCGCGGAAGGAGCGATCACCGTCAAGAGCGGGTCCGGCTCGGGCGGCGTGTTGGGTCTGGCAGGCGGCAATTCGATGTTTCCGGGCATTGTGCGGTCGAAGACATCCTCCTTTCCGGGCATCGTTCGGTCGAAGACGTCGTCGGCGTACGGAGTCCGGTCCGGGAGGTCGGCACCGGTGGCATCATCGGGATTGGTGGCGTCCTCAATGCCGGTGACGTCGGATGCAACGGGCTCTTCGATTTCAATCGAACTGCGGCCGATCTCGATCACCATCCCGTGACGAAGCGGCTCGCGCTCGCCCTTGGCCAACTTGCGCCCGCCGCGGATGCTGGTGCGGTTCACACTTCCGAGGTCTTCCAAGTAGAAGACGCCACGAGCCTCGACAATGCGCGCGGCCTTGCGGCCGACGTTGGGATCGGCGAGCAGACATTGATTGTCCGGAGCCCGACCGATGTCCATCCCGTTCGTGGCTTCGATCCGGATTGCGGGCTCGCGCCCACCGTCGCGTATCAGCAAGAAGAACATCTCAGGCCTCGACTTGTAGATTGGACTTCGGCTTGGCGCAGCAAGCCAACACGTAACCTTGCTTCTCTTCGTCGGGATCGAGGTTGTAGTCGCTACCCATATCCACGGATCCACCCGCCTTGCACTTCGTGCGACATGTTCCGCACGAACCGGCGCGGCAGCTGTAATCGATCTCGATGCCGTTCTGTTCGGCGAGGTCCAAGAGAGTGGTTTGACCATCGGTCGTGATCGTCTTGCCCGACTTGCTGAAGACGATCTGGAAACCGGACGGCGCGGGTGCCGGAGCCGGTGCGGGCGCGGGTTCGCGCACACGCGGCGCAGGTGCCGCGGCTTGACGAGGACTGGCGGCGGCGGGCGCGCTGGCAGCCAGACGCGCGGGCGCCGGCGCAGCCGCAGGCGCAACGACAATTTTCTGCGGCGGCTTGGCAATCACAGGCGTTCCGGCTGCAACACGCACTGCGCCGGCCGCCCCAAAACTTTCGGAGTGCAGGTTTTCGAGCGGGAACTCGAGGTTGCGCAACGAAGTCTTCACCGCGTCCATGAAAGGCCCGGGACCGCAGATGAACACGTGACGCTCTGCCAGGTCGGGCGCGGCGAGCCGCAAGATCTGCTCGTCGATGCGTCCGGTCATCGCCAACCAAGGTTCGAGTCCCCCGCCACCGCCGCTGACCGTGACCTGCAGACGAAAGCTCGGGTGCCTCGTCGCCAGGTACTCGAGCTCGCGACGGAAGATGATGTCCTTTGGGGTGCGCGCGGAATACAGGAACGTGAAGTCGACGTCCGCGTTGGTGTCCACGATCCAACGCGCCATCGACATGATCGGCGTGACGCCGCTGCCGCCGGCGATGCCGAGGATCTTGCGCGAAGGATAGTTGAAGCAGGTGAACTTGCCCG
>JAYUOR010000521.1:0-3172 GCA_043760765.1 Planctomycetota bacterium
CTGCTACACGGAAGCTGTCAAAGCGAGCGGTCGCGATATTCCGTTGTATACACGCTCGTGGATCACACGAAAGCGAGTTGTCGTGCCGCTCGCGCAGGCCTCGAGCGATTTCACCGTCGAAATCAAGTTCAACGGCGAGCAGTGGGGTCCGCCGTATCCGATCGCGGGTGGTCGCGTGCCGGGCTGGCATTCGTATTCATTCGAGGATTACCTGAGCGATTCCAACGTGAAGTCCGCCGCGAAAATGTGGGACGGCGTTGTCGCGGACAACGGAGAAAAGTGGCCGGCGGAGCCGTACAAGATCGTCTGGCAAGTCCGCGCGAACGGGACGCACCGCATCTTTCCGTTCTACGAACCGGATTGGGTGCGCCGCACCGTCGAGTCGATGCCGCTCGGGACTGCGCGCGGGTTCTCGGTCGAGATGATGAACTCGTATTTCCCCGCGACACCGCGCTACTACCTCGCGAATCCAGAGGATCAGTGGTGCAACTGGATCCACCAACGCGACGCGATGTGGCTGATCCAGTGGGGGAGATTGGGGTATGACCCGAAGACGCCGGAACAGGTGTTTGAGCAGGCGATCGAGAAGCACCTTGGCAAGGACGTCCGTGCGATGGCGCCGCAATGGAAAGCCGCGAGCCGAATCGTCCCAACTGCATTCACCGCATATTCATTCGGTCCTGATCACCGAGATCACGCGCCAGAGCTCGAGTGGGGCGGCACCACTGAAGACTTCATTCAAACAGATCCGTTCGACACTCATGCGTTCATGTCACCCAAAGAGTGGGCCGCGGTCTCTGTGACGCACGGCCATGATGGGCGAGAAGTCATCGACAGTTTTGGATATGGAGCCGTTCGAGATGTCGCGACCGGCGATACTCCCAGTTCGATCGCCACTGGGCATGCGAAGGAGTTCTCAGTCGCCGCAGAGATGCTGAACGCTCTCGGGGCCTACTACAGGTGGCGAGCTGAAGCGGCGAATGCCGCTGCATTTGCGGACGGCGAGCCGGATCCAAAATTTCGTGACATCGACCGCAGTTATGCGGAAAAGATGCTCGAAAATGCAGCCGGTTCATGGCGGGCACTCTCCGTGTCGCCGGCCTCCCGGTTTTTCAAACCGTTCACTGATCGCCTTCGAATGGGGACGAACCATTTCAGCTGGAGCGATCAACTTCCGCGCGTCGAGGAGGAGGCGAAACGGTTCAATGCAACGCCAGTCCGCTTCATCATCGACCACGAAAACGTCCATCGTTGGACACTACCGAGCGCGGCTGCGACCGTCCGCTGTGCGACTCCATCTCCCGGTGTGGTGCATTGCGAAGTGTCCGTGGTTGCGACCAAGAGCAAGGGTGATGCAAGAGCATGGCTACTTAGCAAGCCGCTGCCCAGTTCAACATTCTTCCATAAGCAGCCGATGCGACGCGAACGTGGTCGATTCGTGTTGGACATCCCGCGAGCGGCCGCGGGCAACATGATCGCGGCAGAGGTCGAGATCGGAGACGAGTCAGGACGATTCCCCCGCTGGACGCAGGATCGGCCCTATCTTGCCGTGCCGGCGATGACGGGCCCGACGCCGTTCTATTACTCCAGCCAGGAAGCCCTCAAGTACCTCAAGCCCGAGTCGCTCGATCCGGCGAAGCACGGGATGATGTTGATCGCGACGCGCGCGTGGGATTTCCATCGCGGATTCGATGTCGCGACGCAGCGCAAGATCCTCGACGCAGTGCGGCGCGGAATGAAATTGCTCGTGCTTCAGCAGGACTACACGAGCGGCCGTTATCCGCTCGACTGGTATCCCAAGCGACCGACGATCGTCAACGCGCCGACGACGCTCTTCGATCCCGCCGGGGCGCTCGGGCTCGAGAAAGTCGAGACGGCCGACGTCCTCTATCAACCGATCCAATCCAGCGACGGTTGGGAAGTCTTCGGCAACGGCGGCATCGCGCGCTCGAAGTACGGCGAGGGCGAGATCTGGCTCTGCCAGGCGCGCTTGATGCAGCGCATGCACATTCCGGGCTGCGCGCGAAATTTGAAGAAGCTGCTCGAACTCGGCGGTCGCGAGAAGCCCGTGGTCGTGATCGACGCGGGCTCCGAGGGCAATCGCTATTCGACGAGCGTTTTCTGCGACTACATGAACGCCCACGACATTCCGTTTCTGACGCTCGGCGAAGTGATCGTCAACGAACAGGGCATGGATTCCTTCGAAGTCGTCCGCGGGCCGATGAGTGCCGATCGGATCCTTGGCGACCGCGGCCCGAAGATGATCGGCGAGTGGCTGAACTCGAAGATGCGCGCGGCAGTCGATCGGCCCGTTCCGGCGACACGCGAAGGGTTTGAAACCGAGCGAGCGCGGCGAAAGAGCGAGTTCATGCGCTGTCTCGGGCTCGAACCTCTGCCACCGCGGACGCCGCTCAATGCGCGCGTGACGGGCGTGCTCGATCGCGAGGGCTATACGCTCGAAAAAATCGTCTACGAGAGCCGGCCGAATTTTCCGGTGACCGCGCACCTCTATGTTCCCAAGGGGCATGCCGGCGAAAAGTTGCCAGTGATCGTCAACGCGACGGGACATTGGCCGCACAAGAAGACCGAGCCGACCGAACAAATGCGCTTGATCAGTCAGGTGCGGGCGGGATATCTCGCGATCGAAGTCGACTCGCCGGGCTTCAGCTTCGAAGGCGACGCGAAGATCGAGCGCCGCGGCGCGGGCACGCATTTCGGTCCGCGCAACATCGCGGGTTCCGTCACCGCGGACACCGTCTACATCTGGGACCTGATGCGCGCCGTCGATTACCTAGCGACACGGCCGGAAGCGGACATGGCGCGCGTCGGAATCACCGGCGTTTCCGGCGGGGGACACGCGACGATGTTTGCGTTCGCGGCGGACGAGCGCTTCAGTTGCGCTGTTCCCGTGTGCTACCCCTCGTCGTTCCTCGATGGCTGGGACAACGGCTGCAATTGCAATCATGTTCCGGGCTACGTCCAGGTCGGCGATCGCGCCGATGTGATCGCGATCCGCGCGCCGGCGCCGGTCTTCGTCATCGGGGCGAAAGACGATCCGGAATTTCCGCCGATCGGCACGCAGCACACGGGCGAGAAGCTGAAGGCCACGTGGAAATTGTTCGGCGCCGAGAAGGATGCGCTGTGGCAATTGTTCGACGGCGGTCACGACTAC
>JAYUOR010000522.1:0-3168 GCA_043760765.1 Planctomycetota bacterium
CGAAGTTGTCGACGACTGGGAAGGCGATGAAGCCGAGCGCGAACTCGTGCTCGGCCGCAGCGTCTCCGACGATGGAAAGAGTCGCGCCTACGTGAACAACCGGCCGGCGACGCTGCGCACGCTGCGCGAGCTTGCGGCGCGGCTGATCGAGATCCACGGCCAGAACGACCACCAACGTCTGCTCGATCCAAGCGAGCAGTTGCGGCTCGTCGATACCTTCGGTGAGCTCGACCACGACGTGCACGAATACCGTGTCGCGCGCGGGCACTGGATTCAACTCGCGGAAAAGCTCGTGCGCCTGCGCAGCGAGGAAAGCGATCGCCGCGATCGCCTGGACCTGATTCGCTTCCAATGCGCGGAAATCGAAGCCGCGAAAGTCGACGTCGTCGAACGCGTCGAACTCAAGGGCGAGCGCGATCTGTTGCGTCACGCCGACGGTTTGCGAGAAGCGCTCGGCGGGCTCGTCGACGAATTGTCGGAGTCCGAGGCGGCGTTGCTCACGCGCTTGAAGCGCGCGCAGCGTGTGCTCGAAGCTCACGCTCGCGATGTCGGCGCCTTGAGCGCGCCGCGCGACGAACTGGAGCAGGCTGTGATCCATCTCGAAGAGGCCAGCCGCGCGTTGACCAGTATCGCGCAGCGAGTCGAGCGCGATCCCGCGCGCCTCGAGAGCGTCGAGGAGCGCCTGCTCGAACTCGAGCGCCTCGAGCGCAAGTACCGCACCGATGCCGCCGGGCTGGTTGCGATCGCCGCGGAATTGCGAATCGAGATCGACCGGCTGGTCGGCGAAGAGCATTCGTTGCAGGACCTCGCACCGGAAGTCAGCGCCGCGCGCGCGAAATTGCTCGAGCACGGCGCGCATTTGCGGCGCAAGCGCAAGGCGCTGGCCACGAAGCTGAAACGCGCCGTGAAAAGCAATCTCGCCGAACTCGGCCTGGAGCGCGCGGAATTCGACCTGCGCCTGGGCCAGCGCGTTTCCGACGACGAGTCGGAGCCGATCGACGCGGGCGGCGAGAGCGAGCCGTCGAAAAGCGCTGAAAATGTCGCGGCGCATGCTCCCGATTCGTTCGAAGCCGATCGCGCGCGCTTTGGCGAGCGCGGCATGGATCGCATCGAGTTCTTGCTGGCCGCGAATCCCGGCGAAGGACTTTCGCGTCTGCGCGACGTCGCCTCCGGCGGCGAGACGGCGCGCATCATGCTCGCATTGCGCAGCGTGCTCAGCGGAGCCGACAAGGATCGCGCGCTAGTCTTCGACGAAATCGACGCCGGCGTCGGCGGACGCCTCGGTCCGGCGGTCGGCGCGCACCTGCGCCGCATCGCGGCCAAGAATCAGGTCCTGTGCGTCACGCACCTGCCCGCGATTGCCGCGCTCGCCGAAAAGCACTTGCGCGTCTCGAAAGCCGTGCAGGCCGGTCGCACTTCCACGCGCGTCGAAGAACTCGCCGGTGAACCGCGCGTCGAGGAAATCGCCGACATGATCGCCGGCGGCGCCGCCCATGAAACCGCGCGCGCCGAGGCGCGGCGATTGATGAGCACTTGAGCGCGGCGAGGCAAATTGAAACTCCCCAGAGGTGACGCTGCGATCGTCGAGCTTGCGAAGGTGCGCCATTACCTGCTTTCGGCCTTTCATCCCATTGGCAGATTCAAGGCGGCATTCTTCCGTTCGATCGGGTACACTGCCGCGGAATGGCACGTCTTGGAGCTCGATCTGCGGGCGCTGGCCGCGCATGGGGATGCCATTGCCGTCGAGTCGACGACCTCCGGCCAGAAATACGAGGTCCGTGGTAATCTTCAAGGGCCTTCGGGAGCAAGGGCGTCGGTCGTCACCGTTTGGATCGTGCTGGCCGGTGAAGACCTGCCGCGCTTCGTGACCGTCTATCCCGCGGGAGGCGCATGAAGTTCAACACACTCGACACAGTTGCGCTCGAAAGAGACCTGCCGAATCACAGCCTGCGAAAGGGAGACCTTGGGGCGGTGGTTCAGGTCTACGGCCCCGATGGACTTGAAGTTGAGTTCGTGACGGCATCGGGTCGGACTGGCGCTCTCGTCACCTTGAACGTCACCGATGTTCGGGCAGTTGGTGATTCCGATCTGATCTCCGTTCGACCTTTCACCAAGAAGCCTGCTTGACCTACCGAGTCAGGTGACTTCGTCCACAGCAGCCCGCTCACACGTGGAAGCGCTGAATACACGGTAAAAACGGGTCCCTGCCGGCCCTAATCCGGACGAACTCACCTGACTCGGTACTGCATTGCGCGCCTTCCCTGCTGAGCGCACCCTGCTGCGCTTCGCGCATGCGTTCACCGGCACTACGACTCTCGCTCTTCACTCTGAGCGCCTTCGCGGCGCTCGGTGTGTACCTGCCGTATTTGTCGAACTGGCTCGACGGGCGCGGCATGAGCGCGGCGCAGATCGGCGTGTTGATGTCGGCGCTGTCGTGGTCGCGCGCGATCGCGGGCCCGTTGGTCGCGCACTTCGCGGACGCGAGCGGCCGACGGCGGCCATGGATCATCGCCACGGCGATCGCGAGCACGATTTCGTTCGCGCTGTTCGCCTGGGCTGGCTCCTTCCAGCTCTTGTTCGCGATCTCGCTCGCGTTCGGTGCGGCTCAGGCATGCTCGGCGCCGCTCACCGAGAATTTGCTGTTGCAGCTCGAGAGCGAGGGCCGGCTGCGCTACGGCCCACTGCGCGCCGGAGTTTCGTTCGCGTTCCTGCTCGGAGCCCTGGGCGCGGGTGCCTGGATCGACGCGCGCGGCGCAGGCATCGTGCAGCCGGTGACCCTGGTTTTGCTGGGCGCGAGTGCCTGCGCTTCGTTCCTCCTGCCCGAGGCGGCGAAACGTCCACGTCGAACCGAACGGCACTCGCCGCTACGCGCGGTGTTCGCACGGCGGCCGCTCCTGTGCCTGCTGATTGGTGGGGGAGTCGCGCAAGCGAGTCACGCGACCTACATGGCTTTTTCGACGCTGCACTGGCGCGCAGCGGGCCACTCGATGACGACCATCGGCCTGTTGTGGGCCGAGGGTGTGGTCGCGGAAATCGGTTTGTTCCTTGTCGCCGCAAGAGTCTTGCGCCGTGTCGATCCACGCACGCTGCTCGCGGTCGGCGCCGCGGGAGCGGCAGTGCGCTGGATCGCGCTTGGGCTCTCGACGGACCTCGTCGTGCTCATCTGCA
>JAYUOR010000523.1:0-8225 GCA_043760765.1 Planctomycetota bacterium
TCGACGAGCGCCTTGGCCTCGGCGAGTCCCATGCCGGTCCGCGCGCGCAGTAACTTGATCGCCTCGATGACCTGGCCCTGGGCCGCGAGTGCGCGCACGTCGTCGGGAAGCGCCGGCGGCGCAGGCCGTTCTGGCGGCAGATCCCCCGCGGATTCGAAGCGTTCGAGCGCGGCTTTCGCTTCGGCGAGGCCGAGGCCGCGCTGTTCGCGCAGCACTCGAATGGCCCCGATCCGATCGCCCTTGGAGAGCAACTCCGTCAATTGCCGCTTCAGCTCGGCCATGTCGCACGGATCCTACTAACTTCGAGCAGCAGCGTGCAGTGTGTTTCGCCCGGAAGTCCGAATGAGGCTTCTGCCATGGCTAGTCATTCGACTTGCGCAGTCTCGGCATGATCAGGATCTTGCCGGGGATCGCCGCAGTCTGCGCCGCCGACGCTGCGAACGTGGGCTTGCGCAATTCAATGCGTTCCGCGGCACGCTCAATTCCGCTGCCGGCGATGTAGGCGCCCAAAGCCTCGAGTCGCTTCTGAGCCAGTTCCAGACTCGCGAGCCGCGTGCGCTTGGCGTTGCGCCGCTCCGAGTTGGGTCGCAACAACTCCAGGATGCCGTCGAGCGATTCTTCGGTCGAAGCGAGTTCACGCGCCACGGCGCGCATGCGCTCGCCGGCCAGGCGCGCCTCGTCCTCGCGTCCGACCGCATAGAGCACGCGCGCGTCCGCGGCCATCGCGTCGCGCAGGCGCTGCAGCTCCGAACGCCTCAGTCGCGAGCGCGCGACGAGTTCGCGGCATGCCTGCGGGGAGGGATTCGCCAGTCGCTGCGCATAGGCGATGTCGCCGCCGCCGAGGGCGTGCTGCGCGACGAGGATCACCTCGTCATCGTCAAGGGCGCCGAGCACCTGCGCGAGGCTCGCCTTCTGGGCGGCGCTCAAGTCGATCGCACCGGGCGCGTATTCGAGCGTGACCGCAAGCTTCGCCAGCGGGTCTTTGTCGCCTCCGGTGATCCCGAACAGGTCCGTGACCGAACTTGCGACGCGCAACGGAGCACTGGCGATGGCGCTGGCGACAACGACACCCACTCCTTCCAGCGCCGCGCCCAGCAGCGCGCCGGTCGAAACTCCGCCCTGCTCGATCGTGAAACTCAGCGGAACGGAGTGTTCCTCGTTGGCGTCCTTCATTGCGAACAGGACCACGTCGAGGGGCGCAGGCAGATGGAGCAGGCTCGAGATCGGACCGTCGGCCGGTTCGGAAAGCGACAGTTCGCTGAACGTGAAGCCCGACGAGACCGAAACGGTTCCGTCGCCGGGTAATCGCAGTCGGATTCCCGCGTCCAGATAACCATCGCCAAGCTCGACACCCTGGGCAGCGGCTTGACCTGCAAAGTTGCGCAGATCGAGCGCGGAGAGATCGAGCTTGACCCAGCCCTTGAGCGCGGGACTGAAGCCGAGTTGACCCGACATCGACATTTCGTCGAAGGCCATCACGGTTTCATCGCGCCTGGCCGGCAGCGGACTCGCCTTCGAACCCAGCGAGGCAAAAAGGCGCACCTGGAGCGGTTGTGAGAATGCACGCGTGCTGAAGTTCTGGACCTGCGCGTACAACTGGTCGAGCGGCAAGACCATCACCGGCTCGACGGATTCGTCGCGCACGGTCACGTCGATCTCGCGCACGAGCAGACTGTCGATGCGAATTTCCGGCCCCGGCGGCAGCGCGATCGTGGGCAGCAGCGCTGCGGCCGGGGGCCCAACTTCGCCTTGCGCCGCGGGCGTGGGGAGCTTGATCACGAATCCAAGCGTGTGAATCCCGTCGGCGCGTTTGATCAGCGTCGCACTCGGACGCTCGATCTCGATCTCGCGGATGTGCAGGTCGCCGCTGGACGGCGAGAAGCGCCGCACATCGATGCGCAGACCGTCGAGGCCCGCGATCGGTTCAGCGCCCTCGCTATCCCAAAGCCGCACGTCCTCGAGCGAGAATTCCGCGCCGAAATCCCGCGAGAAATCGAACTCCGCAAGGTTGCTGCGCTCGAGGCGCAGACTCAAACCAGCCCGCGCGCTGAGCACCCCCGCGTGCATCGAGTCCTCGTCCAGCAGTGCACCAAGTTCGGGCGCCACACGGGCAAGTGCGCCGGCGTCGATGCCGCGCAGCTTGAATTGCACGTCCAGCCGCGGCTCGCGGGCAAAAGCCTCGATGCGCAGGTCGGCGTGCACTTCGCGCAATACCGGCTCGAGTCCGCCGTCGAAGGCGAGTTCGAGCGCAGGCACCTGCTCCAACTCGCGGTCGCAGATCACCAAGGGCGCAGACGAAAACAACCTGGCGTTGAACGCAAGTGGCGCGCCGGGAGCGTCTTCGGAACTGATCGACAATCGATCGCAGGCGAGATCGAGCTTGGCGATCTTCAGCACCGGAGGCTCGCTCGCGCGTCCATTCGGCGCGGGGGCCGCGGGCGCTCGCGCCCCGGCTGAAGTCTGTTCGTCCAAGTTCGCGGAAGCCTTGGGGGGCGCGATCGACAGCCCCAGTGCTTCGATGGCACCCGCTGCCGTGCGATGCACGTCCAGTGCGAGCCCGGCGAGCGAAATTTCGTCGATCAGGAACACTCCCGCAGCCGGATCGATGCGCTGGGCCGCCAGTTGCAGCGAAGCGAGCTCCAACAGGGGCTGCGTGTCCTCTGCGTCGCGCAACATGGCCTCGCTGAGTGAACAACGCACGCGACTGCCGCCGCCCTCCGCCGCGGCGATCGCTGCGCTGAACTGAGCCGCGGCTTCGCCCGCGCGCAGCCTGACGGCAATGTTCTCGGGCAGGTAGCGCGCGAGTTGGCCGCTCTGCAAGCCCCGCGCATCCAGTCGCATGTCGATCGACATTTCGCTGGGCGGCAAAATCAATTGCCCGACGCAACCCAGCCGCTCGAAATTTCCGGGTGAGCCCAGCGAGGCGCGGAACGAGAGCGGCGGACCGGCGCTACCGAAACTCCCTGGGCCAAGTTCGAGATCGCCGACCAACGACGTTTCGACACTCGGCACCAAGCTCGCGTCCTTCCAGTCGAGCCTGGCGCTCTCGAGCCGCAGCGCTCCGAGCGAAAAACTCGGGGCAGACTCGCCGGTCTTTGCTGCAGGAGCCTGCGCGGAATCCACGCCTGCCGCCCTCGCTTCCGAGCGTGGATCCATGCGCATGCCCGCGACGTGGATCAAGCCGGCGCCATCGCGCGATAGCGCCAGCGTCGGACGATCGATCTCGAGCGACTCCAACGCAAACTTGCCGGGCTCGATCGACAGACCTTTCACGGCGAGCGTCTCGAGCGAGGCCAGCACCGCTTGGTCCTCGCGCAACTGCACGTTGCGAAGCGACGAATCGAAGACCCACCCGCCCGCCCCGTTGCGCGCCGCCGCCCCAAGTTCCAGGGTGAACTCGCCGCGTTCCAGGGTCGGAGTCAGCCCCAGCGCATTCGTGTAAGGTGCGAGCGAACGCAGGTCGAGTCGCTCGCCGCGCAACGCGAGTTGAAGATCGGCGGACAACGGCAGTGCGGTCGTACTCAGGGTTCCGCTCAGATCCAACAGACCGGCGAGATTGCCGACATCCCCTTGCGCATACAGGCGCGCGATCGACGGATCGAATCTGGCGTCGCCGCCGATGGCCAGGTCCGTGAGACCGAAACGGAGCGCATGGGCGGACAGGACGATCTCTTCGCCCATGTAGGCGTCGCGGAAGCTGATCCGCGCATCCAGACCGATCAGGCGATCGAGTTCGATGCGCGGAAGTTCGAGCGGCCCGGCGGCGCTCGCGGCGCCAGGCGCCGCGGGGCGGGGCCGCTCGGGCGCCGGCTCGGCCGCAGGCAGCCGTTTCAACCCAAAGAGCCGCAATTGCCCAGCGGAGTCGCGCGCCGCCGAAGCATCGAGGCCCGCGACGCGCAGTTCGCCCAAGTGCAACTGCATGGACGTCGGATCAATCTCGAACGACTCGAGCGCGAGAGTTTCGAGCGTGAAAAAGGACCGTTCGCTCTGATTCGGTCCGCCGCGATCCGCGTAGGAAACCTTCGAGACGGCGGAGCGTCCGCGCAGCGTGCCGTCGGCGGCTTCGCCCGCGGCAACTTCGAGGTTCAGCCGCGCGCTTCCTGCATGCAGGTCCACCGTCCAACCGAGCGGCCGCAGATAGCCTTCGAGCGCCGTGGCTTCGATGCCTTCGAGCGCAACGCTCAACGCGGCGTGCCGCTCGGGCGCGAAGGCAGTCGCGCTGCCATCGATACGCAGCAGCTCGGCAACTCCGGGCAGACGCATGGCGGCACTGAAGCGCGCCGGCTCGAGCACGCGCAGCGAATCGCTCCCGAATTGTTCCAGCGTCGCGTTCTCGAGTTCAAGCGCGAGACTCGCCGGAGGATCGACGGCGGCGTCGTCGAAATGCAGTGACACGCCGCGCGCGCCAAGCTTCGCGATCCAGAAGTCGGGAATCGCAGGCGTTGAACGCGCGGGTTGACTTGCTGGGCCGGCGACGAAGCCAGCGGCGGGCGCAGCCTGCGCCAAGAGTTCGAAGCCCGCACATCGCAATGCGCCGTCTGCCGAACGGCCCGCGCGAGCGCGCAGGCCCTCGAGATCGAACAGTTGAACGTCCAAGGCGCCCGCCCCGGTCGTCTGAAGCGAAAGGGCCAGTCGATCGAGGCCGAAGAATTCGCGCAGGTCCTCGGTTCCGCGCATGCCGTGCAGTTTTGCGCTCCAATCCACGGCGCCCGGATCCGCTGCCTGAACACGTGCTTGCAAGTCCACGTTGGCTTCGAAGGAAATCTGTCGCGCCGTCGGCATGATTCGCAGTCGCTGCAGCTGCCGCGCCAGCACGGCCGGCCGGAAGTTGGCGAGTTCCAGGCGCACTTGTGCCTCGAGCTGCTGCGCTTGCGTCTTCGCCTCGGCGCTGATCCGCAACACGTCGAGCAGACTGGGACTCGTCAGGGTGAATTCCGCGCGCGCAGGAACGTCGCGGGCTCCGAGGTTCGAGACGAGCAGATTCGCCTCGAGACGCGCATTCAAGGGCGGCGTCGACGTGTCGTCGCGCAGATCGACTCGCGCATGCTCCAGGCGCAGGGTGGTCAAGTCGAAGGGCAGGCTGAGGTCTGCTTTGGCGCGCGGCGTGGTCGAAGCGGCATCACTTGCCGGAGAGGTGTCCGCCGCCGTAACGGAGTCGAGCGCGGCGTAGTGCCGCAGGGCCGCAAGGCCGGCTTCGGATAGGTCGAGCCGCAAATCGACACCCTCGAATCCGACGCGCCGCAGCGAGATTTCTCCCCGCAAGAGGTCCTTGATGCTCAGGTCGATCGCGGCGTGCTCGACGCGCAGCAACTCTTCGGCCGGTGCGGATTTTCCCGCCGTCAGGGGACGCACGCCCAGGTGCCACAGATCCACCTGTCCGCGCAATACCCCAAGGTCGAGGCTCTCGTAGCTGCAGCTCAAGCCGCGTTCGCCGAGCTGATGCTGGACCAGCGCCATGCACAGACTGGGCAGCGCAACGCGCAGCGCGAGCAATGCGATCAGAAAAATCCAGGCCGCGCGCAGCAGGCGCAATAGGCGCGTCGGACGCGCCGGTGCCGGGTTCGATTCGATGGAAGTTGCCACGCTGAACGCGCCCCGCTCAGCGGACCGGCGCGCGTTCCTCCTTCGCGTCAAACGCGATCTGCAGACTGGCGCGGCGTTCTTCGCGCGTGCCGAGCGGGTCGAAGTTGGCCGGAGCCTTGCCGCGCTTGCGCAGCCAATCGAAGGCGCGCACGCGCGCGGCCGGTTGTGCATCCAGCAGCGAAATCCGATTGTCTTCGACCAGCCGCGCCGCGAATTGCGCCAGATCGGCGCACTCGGCGACGGCGCTCTGCAATCCACCCGAGGAACGCCCCACCTCGCCCGCGTGCGCGAGCACACAGGCACGCAGTTCCGCGGGCAGACCGCGCGCGTCCATTTGCGAGGCGGCGAACAAATAGGCCGAACGCTCCATCAGCCAGCCGACGCCGGCCGCGTCGCTGATCAGCACTTCGCGACCCCGCGACTCTTGGACGACGGTTTTCACGTAGGCCGAAAGTTCGGCGTCCTCCGCCACGAGCGCGAGGTCCTGGGCCAGGCGCGCGCCGGTCGTGCCGGCGAGGAAGACCAGGGCAGAACGGTGGTAGCGTTGCAGGTCGAGCGCTTCGAACACGCCGCCGATCTCGCGGCGATAGAGATCGGACTGCGGCAGCTCGGCGGCCAGCGCAGTCGTCTGTGCGCCGGCGCGGGCGAGTTCCAGTTGGGCCTGCGCGAAAGCGGAGGCGTGCAGGTCGGCTCGCGGTCCAAGCGAGCCGCTCGAGCGCACGTCGATCCACAACGCGAATCCCGCCTCGGAGCCGAAGGCCGGCTGACGCACGCTGAGCGCAAGTGGCGAACCGTCGATCAGCGGCCGATCCGAGAGCAACACATATTCGCGTTGCAGCACGCGCGAGCCTGGCGCTGACTTTTCGGCTCCGGGCGCGGATTCCTGTGCTTCGCCGTCGGACGCCGCCAAGTCCTCCACCACCAGCGCGACGCTGAGTTCCTCGCTCGCCGACGCCGGCGCGCGCGCGATTTGCAACGCGACACGCCGCCGCGCCGTGCCTTCGCCCGGAATGCGCAGTTCCTCCGGGAACTGGACCGAGAACACGCCCGTGACTCCCCGCGACAGCGCCCCAAGCGCGTGCGCCGCCGAAACCGTGCGGCCGAAATCGCCGACGGCGAGTCCTCGACGCAGCGACTCCGCCGGCTCGCCGACACCGACCCGTGCGCGACGGCCGAGTTCGCTAGTCGCACGGAGAAGTTGGCTGCCGCGCGCCGCGAGGACCAGTTCCGTGCGCTCGGGCACCGGCGTGAGCTGATCGGCCGGCAGGCGTTCCACGAACTCAACCGTGAATTCGATCGAGAGCGCCTCGGCGACCGTCCTTGGCGCCGGGTCGGGCACTGTCAGCGGCCCGCTGCGAATCGATCCTTCGAAGTAGGAAAGCTGACTTTCGAGCGGCGGTGCCGCAAGCGGCGGCACTGGCGTGCTCACGCAACCCGCGAGCACTGAAACCAATCCTGCCACGAGAGTCCGGCTCAGTTTCATGGCCGGGCATTCTTGCGAAAATGGGGCCTCGGCGCGCCGGGGTCGTCGAAAAATCTCGTAACCGCTTTTCGCGCCGAAACGCCGCCCTTCCCGGCACAGTAGGATACGCCCGATGCACTTACCCATGCCTTCGATCCGCGTGTCCATTCTGGCGCTTGGCCTCGCGCTCGTCGCCGTTGCCTGCAGCTCCGCCTACTACGGCGTGATGGAGAAGTTCGGCCACGCCAAACGCGAAATCCTCGTCGACCGCGTGCAAGAAGGCCGCGAGGCTCAGCAGGACGCCAAGCAAGAGTTCCAGAGCGCGCTCGCCTCCTTCAAGTCGGTCACCGGATTCACGGGCGGCGACCTCGAAAAACTCTACACACGGCTCGACGGCAACTACCAGGACTGCAGCGACAGCGTCGATTCGGTCAAGGAGCGCATCGAGTCGATCGAAACCGTCGCCGGCGACATGTTCAGCGAATGGAAGCAGGAGATCGGCGAAATCCACTCGCCCGACCTGCGCGCCAAGAGCGAAACGATGCGCAGGGACACGCAGCGCCAGTACGGCGATCTGATCACGGCGATGAAACGCGCCGAAACGAAGATGGAACCGGTACTAGTCGACTTCAAAGACCGCGTGCTTTTCCTCAAGCACAACCTCAACGCCAACGCGATCGCGTCGCTGCAGGGCGATCTTTCCTCGATCGAGGGCAACGTCGGCGATCTGATCAAGGACATGGAAGCCTCGATCGCCGAAGCGGACCGGTTCATCAACAGCATGGCGAAGGGCTGAGGCACACGCTCTGCGCCGATTCCTGACCCGCAAGGCACATGCCGCGCCCTGCACACGAAGCTGAAATCAGCCCATGCTCAAAACCTTTCGCCCCCTGCTCGAAGCGGCCCACGGCCTCGACCTCAAGCACCCCGCCGCTGCGCGCCTAGAACTCTTGCGCAGGCTCGATCCGAACTCCAAGGGCGCGCGCGAGCTCGCCGCGAGCCTCGTGCGCCTGTGCAACGAGGGCAAGATCGCCAATCGCGGCGAAATGCCGGTGAAGTGGGGCCGCGTCTCGAAGGCTACACCCGAGTCACTCGATCAATCGATCGACGTCGTGCTGATGAACGGCGCGGGACCGCGGCATCGCCATCCCAGCGGCGAAGTCAATTTCTGTATCGCGAT
>JAYUOR010000524.1:0-8222 GCA_043760765.1 Planctomycetota bacterium
TCCGGCATGTTCTTTCCGGCCAGGCCGAAGCGCGGGTCGAGGAAGTCGAGCAGCAGTTCTTTTTTCAGCGGCACGACGTCGGCGGGCACGTCCTTCGACGGCAAATGTTCGAGCTTGGAGATGTCGCTCGCACCCGCGAGTTCGGCTTTGTAGACGCGCTTGAAGGCCGCTTCAGTGCCCGGATTGCTGTCGCGTTCCAAGACAAGAAACGTGTCCGCGTCGACCGCGACAATTTCGTTGACGCCGTTTTTTCCGCTCTCGAGGCAGTAGAGGAACTCGCGCGCCTTGCCGCTGCTCGGTTCGATTTCGAGCACGCGCACGTTCGTCCCGACGCGTTTGTTCTTCTCGTCGAGCGCACCGTCCTGGATCAAGGGGCTCTGCATCGCGCCGTACAGCCGCGTGCCATCGGGGCTGCGCGCAAGACCCTCCATGCCGCGATTGGATTGACGGCCCGAAACATTTTTCGGCGGCAATTCGTCCGTGCCGTTTGCCGACGGATGCGCGATGGCGAATTTTGCCGGAAAGTCGATGCGGCGCAAGTGCACACCGCTTTGCGACCATTCGTCGAGCCACGGGCCGTACTCGTCACTGGTGAACAACGTACCGGTCTTCGAAACGCGCACACCCTCGGGGTCGAGACGGCGGCCTTTTGCGAGCGCGGCTGCGTCGAAGGCGGAAGACAGTCCGCTGTACTTCGTTCCGTCGGCGTCGCAAAACAGCGTAGTCTTGCGCAGCGTGATGCCGAGCGTGCCCTTGGCGGCATCCACGGCGAGCGAAACGGTTTGGAAGCGCGGGAAAAATCCAACCGCGCCGTCCTTGGGCCCGCGATCGTTCAAGGCGATGTAGAGATCGCCGCTGCCCGTGTACGCGAGACCCGAGCCGATCGAGCCGACGCGATTCTGCGAAACGTCGCTGCCCGCGATCGGCTCGCTCAGGTTCGAGAGGTCGCTTGCATTCGCGGGTAGCGCAGCTGTGGCGATCAGCGTCACGCCAGCGGGACTGCTTGGCGACTTGTCCTGCGCGTCGCTGCAACCGAGCGCGAGCGCGATAGGGAAGAGAATCGTGAGGCTCATGGTGTGACAAGCATCGCCCATCGCTGGGGCCGGCGCGTCAATTCGCGGTGAAGGCCCGTTCAAGGGGCGTCACGCTTTCGGCCGCGCGCACGAGTTCTCGAGCGTGTTGACCGTGGTCACTCCCAACGCCGCGCGCGTGGCGAGCAGTTTCTTGACCTTGTCCGGATCGAGCGGCTCGAGCTTCGCGCCGACCGAGTGCGCGAGCCACAGGATCTTGGCCGTGTGCTCGACCATGTCGAGCTTCTTGTAGGCATCGAGCAGGTTCGTGCCCATCGTCACCGAGCCGTGATTCTTCATGATCACGGTGTCGGAGCAGCGCACGATGGCGCGGATCGATTCGGGCAATTCTTGCGTGCCCGGCGTGCCGAAAGGCGCGGTCGGGATACCGCCGATCGTCACGATGATTTCCGGGATGAACGGTTGCTGCAGATCGATGCCAGCGATCGTCATCGCGACCGCGTGCGGCGGGTGCGCGTGCACGATGGCTTTCATCTCCGGGCGCTCTTCGTAGACCACGATGTGGATCGCTTTCTCCGACGAAGCCCTCGGTCCACTGTCGAGCACGTTGCCGACCATGTCGATGTGAGAAATGTGCTGCGGCTCGAGAAAACCCTTCATCGCACCGGTGGGCGTGATCAGGATCGTGCCGTCTTTCATGCGCGCCGAGAAATTGCCGTCCGCGCCGACGATGTAGTTGCGCGCGTAGCAGAGTTTTCCGATCTCGCAAATCCCCTTGCGCAGGCGTGCTTCTTCGTCGGACCAGCCGCGCGAGGAGGCCAGGGCTTCGAGCAAGTCGCTCACGGCGCAACCGTTTTCGAGCGCGTCGTGCGGTGATCGTAGATCCGTTCCGGCGCATCGACGTAATCGACCACGCCGATGATCACGGTCTTCACCGCCGCCGTCGGGTTGCCGAGGATTCCGCGCGCGCTGTTGCCTTCGTCGATGACCAATACGCGATCGCCGACACCTGCGCGCGCGCGATCGACGGCCACGCGCGTCTTGCCCGTGCGCCGGCCATCCGGCGTGAGCGGCCGCAAGAGCAAGAGCTTCTCGCCGTCGAGCACCTTGATCTGCACCGGCGCTACCACCGTGCCGATGACTTCGGCGAGAAACATCAGGAAACCCCCGCGGTTCCGCGGCGGATGAACGCACCCTTCGACACCGCTTGCTCGACGAAGCCGACGATCGCGGCATCGACCGGCACGAAAGTAATCGGGCAGGCCAGTGCGGCTTCGCGGCCGTCGACGAACATCACCAGGTCACCCGGACCCGTGGAAACCGCGGCGCAGGCGACCAGTTGGTCGCCCATGCTCTTGCCGTCTTCATCGAGCGGTTGGATCCACTGCAGCGCGACACCCTCGAGTCCGGCGTAGCGTTGCGTGGCGACCACACGACCGGTGACACGGGCGAGGTACATGCTTGCCTCAGGCCCACTTCTCGTAGACGTTGCCTGCGCCGATGTCCCACGAGTCGACCACGGCCATGACCACCGCGTCGCATGGACGGCCTTCGGTCAACGTCGTCTGGCGCGCGGAAGAACCCGTTGCGTACAGGACCATGTCGCCAGGCCCGGCCTGCACCGAATCGACCGCGACCACGTATTGGTCGAGCGGCTTGTTCAGTTGGTTGTGCACCTGCACGACGAGCAGCTTGCGGCCCTCGAGCTTTTCGTCCTTCTGCGTGGCGACCACGCTTCCGATCACTTTCCCGATCAACATCAGACGTTCCTTCAGTGCTTGTCCAGATAGGTGCGGACCGTTTCGCGTTTCAGCACATCGTCGAGGAAACGCTTGCGCATTTCGCGGTGGACGTTGGTGCTCATCTCTTCCCAACCGGGCGCAGGTCGACGCAGGCCGACCCACAGCAGGCAACTTCCGCCCTGCACGCGCACTGGTCCGGCGACCGCGCTGCCAACGGCCGCGGGTTTTGCATTGAACAAGGCCTCGCGGACTTCCTTGGGCAAGCGCTCGTCCGCGCGCGTGACGAAGCCGACTCGGCCCTTCTGTTCGCGCGTGACGTTTTCCTCGGAGTTGCGCAGCGCCAGGTTCTCGAAGTCGTCGACGGTCTTGCAGCTCGACTTCCACTCCGAGAGTTCCTTGTCGGCGGCATTGAAGTCGCGCGGGATCAACGGATTGGGCAGCTCGGACGCGCGCAGGAAGATCATGCGCGCGTCGATGGCTTCGCCGAAGCGGCCGTCGAAGTACTCGCGCTCCTTGTTGTAGGCGGCGAGCAGGCCCTTGTCGGCATTGGTCCGGTCGACCCACAGTGTCGCGAGCGCGGCGATCACCACGGCCGGGTCCTTCTTCAAGTACGCGGCCTGAAGTCCCTGGGCGCCCATGACCTGTTCGTAGGTCATCCCGCGATACTTGGGGTCGAGCGCAAAGTCGTGGCGCCGGCGCGCGAGTTCAGCCTCCAGTGCCTTGTCGAGCGCTTCCGGCGACAGATCGGGCATGCGCGCGTGTGCGCGCTTCTGCAACAAGAGCTGGAAACAATCCTCGCGCAGGTTATCGGCGGGCAGCAGCAGGTGCAGGTACTCGAGGTAGTCCTTCGCCTTGACTTCGAGATCGCCGCAGCGCGCGGCAATTCCGTCGGCCCATGGCGGCGGCGGCATCTGCGCGCCGCGCTGCTCGAGCACCTGGGCAAGCCACATCTCCTGCTTCTCGCCGTTGAGCTTCTCGGTTGCGGGCGTGCCAAGCGCGCGCCGCGCCAGGGTTTCCTGAATCATCGACAGACGCATGTGATCGCGGAACACGTCCAGCGCCACGCCGCTCTTGTCGAGGAACTGCTGCAGGTTCGCCGCCTGGCCGGACTTCACGATCTCCGCCTCGAACTCCTTGACGCGTGCGTCGAATTCCTTGGGGCTGATCTCCATCCGGCTCTCGGCCGCCAGCCGCGCCAGCACCTTCGTGTCGAGCAGGTGCTTCAGGACCTCACGGCCCTCCGCGCCCTGGGAGCGTCGTGCGATCAGAAGTTCGTCGAGCTCAGCGAACGAGAGGCTGGTCTCGCCCGCGCGCGCCGCCTCATCCGCGGCCAAGGGGGCCAGCGAAACGACCTGGGCCGCGGGCGGCTTGGCCTGCGGATTTGGAGTGCCGGCTGCAGGAGCAGTCTGCGGCGCGAGGAGCGCAATCCATGCCAACGCGTACATCACAACCTCGTGATCGTGCCTGGGAGATCGCCACGCCTGTGACGAAGGTCGGGCAGGATACTCGATCGGGCCACGCGGAGCGAAGCGCCCGAACCAGGCTCCAAGCCTGCTCAGGCCGCGTGTTCGATGGCCGGCCTGCCGGCGCGGATCGAGACCCGGATCAGGCTGCGTTCGCGGCGCTCCAGCAGGCGTTCGCACAGCCGGCCTTCCAGCTCGCGCGAAAGCGTGTGCTCGAGTTCGCGCACGCCTCGTTCGGCGCTGAAGCCGCAGTCGACGAGCCAGCGAGGGACGGCCGAGGAGAAAGCCACCGACCAGCCGCGTTTTTTCAGCCGCAGGGCCAGCTGGAAAACCAGGCGCCTGGCGATGCGCGTGGCGTCTTCGCGATCGAGTTCGCGAAACAGGATCGGCTTGCCGATGCGGCCCAGGAACTCGGGTGTGAACTGACGCGCGAGCGAACGCTCGACGATTTCGGCCAGGGCTTCGGAGCCCAGCGCGCCGGCGACGCCGGGGGCTTCGCTGGCGCGCGTCGCGAAGCCGAGCTTGCGCGCCGCGTCCGCCGCGTCGCTCGCGCCGGCGTTGGAGGTCAGCACGACGAACGCGCGCGTGAAGTCGACGCGCTTGCCGCGGCCGTCGGTCAGGTGGCCGTCGTCGAGCACCTGCAGCAACAGGTGGTGCAGTCGCGAGTGTGCTTTTTCGATCTCGTCGAACAGCACGACGCAATCGGGCTTGCGCTTCAGCGCGTCGGTCAAAAAGCCGCCCTGCTCGTGGCCGACGTAACCGGGAGGCGCGCCCGACAGACGCGCCGATTCGTGCCCGAGCCCGAATTCCGAGCAGTCGACGCGCACCAGCGCGTCGCGGTCGAAGAGCTCTTCGGCCAGCGCGCGCGCCAGTTCGGTTTTACCTGTTCCGGTCCGGCCGACGAAAAGCGCGCAGGCCAGCGGTCGGCGTTCGTCGCTCAGGCCGGCGGCGGCCCGACGCACGGCCGAGACCAGCTCGGCGATGGCTTGAGGCTGGCCCACGACACGTTCGGCAAGCCTTCGATCGAGGCCGCGCGCGCGGCGCATCAGCCTGCGCCGCGATTCCTCGCGCGTCGGAGCCTCGCCCTCCTGCGTGTGCGGGTCCGTGGCGGGGGCCGGTTCGTCGTCGCACAGCCGCACGGTGTGGATGTCGAGGCCAGGATTGACCTCGATGCACAATTGATAGAGCAGATCCTCCGCCGCCTGCGGATCCTCGGGGCAGCGCCGCGCGAGTTCGGCGCTCGGGTCGGCGCCGAATTCGGGGCAGCAGGCCTCGAGCACGAGCGAACGGTAGCTCGCGCGGTCCAGGCCCGGCCGAGCCCGCAGCGGAGGCGCACCTCGCTCCAGCACCCGAATGCGCACGAAGGCATCCACGGGCAGCAGATAACGATGGACGGATCGGGTCTGGTCGGGTTTCACGGGGCTGGCGGTGGAAACCAGGCGCCGCGGTCTCTCGGCTCGAATCCCCGAGGATGGGGGACTCAGGGCGGCGCTCGGGGACGCGGGGTCTTCGGCTGCGGGGCGGCGCGAACTTGACCCGCGCCCGTACGGTGCCCGGCACCCATCGTGGATCCGGCCGGACTAGACTTCCCCGATGGCTTCCAAGTCCGACCAGGAGTTTCTGCTGCAGCTCGCCCACCGCGGGCATCTCAGCGTCGAGGTCGCGCGATCGATTTTCGAGCAGGTCGCCAAGGGGGCGGATGTGGACGAACTGCTGGAGACCCAGGCCGGCATGAGTCCCGAGCTGATCGCCAAGCTGCGCCGCACGCGCGCGGGCGAGATCCCGGAGATCCCCGGCTACGACATCCTCGGCAAGTCCGGTTCGGGCGGGACGGCGGATGTCTTTCGGGCGCGTGACAAGAAGACGAGCAGAGTTCTGGCGCTCAAGGTGTTGCGGCCGGAGCTGACACGCCACGCGCCGACGCGCACGGCTTTCATCAACGAAGCCCGGCTCCTGGAGAAACTCTCGCATCCCGGCCTCGTCGCCGGCATGGGCATCGCGAAGAGCGGCGACATGTACTTCTCGCGCATGGAGTGGATCGATGGGAAGACGCTGCTCGAGCGGCTTGATGAGAGCGGAGCTTTTGACGAGACCAGCGCGCTGCGAATCGTGCTCGAGGTCGCCGAGGTGCTTTCCTACCTGACCAGTCAGAACGTGATCCACCGCGACGTCAAACCCGGCAACATCATGCTGTCGGCCGGCGCACGCATGAAAATGATCGATCTAGGTTTCGCGGGACGGCCCGACGAAGCGCCAAAGGACGAGGAAACCACCGTGGGGACCGTGCAGTACCTCTCGCCCGAGCAGGCGCGCGGAGGCGCGGCGGCGGACATGCGCGGTGACATTTACAGCCTCGGCGTCACGCTCTTCCATCTGGTGGTCGGCCGTCTACCCTTCGAATCCAGCGACAACCGCGAAGTGCTGCGCATGCAGGTCATGGAGTCCCTGCGCTCGCCTGAGCTCAAGGGCCGCGGGCTCTCGCACCACCTGCACTACTTCATCGAGAAGATGATGGCCAAGAATCTGGAGGCTCGCTATCAGTCGTGGGACGAGCTGATCAGCGACATTCGCACGCAGATCGAGGGCCGCGACAGCCTGGATTTCACGAAGGAATCGCCGCGCCGCCCTGGTCCGGGCAGACCGCCTGGACGACGATAGCGCGATGCGCACCGGACAGAAGATCGTCTTCGGCCTGATCGCCACCACTCTGCTCGTCGCGAGCAGTGCGTGGCTGTACCAACGCTCGCTCATGCAGAAGCACGCGCGCCACGAGCCACTGCCCGCGCTCGCGCCTGCGCCCGCCGTGGCGGAAGAGCAGTTCGAACGTCGGCCGGCTCCCGGGGGACTCCCCGCCGCGCCGATCGAGCAGCAACCTGCCATCGCCGCCGCTCCCGGCGGCGTGCCGAGTTCCTGGGCCGACAAGAACAACGCGGCCATCGCAGCGCTGGACAAGGCTGATTGTGAGCGTGCCATCGCGCTGTTCGACGAATGCCACACCGAGTATCCCGACCTGGCTGTGTTCTCCACGAACCTCGCTGAAGCCCTGGCACGGGCGGCGGTGCGCGAGCACGCCAACGATCCGCGCTGCACGCTGTGCATCGAACAATTGGAGCGCGCCATCGTACTCGCGCCTCTGCGCAGCGACTTGGTGACCTTGCTCGAGCGCTGGAAACGCGAGCGCGCCGTCGAGGGCGAGTTCTGGAACGAGAGCTCCCAGCACTTCGCGCTTTCCTACGACGGCCAGCGTCACGATCTGCTGTGGGGTTCGACGCGCCTGTTGGACGAGCTGGAAAAGGCCTATGCCGACCTGGGCGATCTTTTTGGCTTCTTTCCCGTCGAAAGCGGCCACGCAAAGTTCCGTGTCGTGCTCTACGAGCGCGCCGGTTTCTCGAAGCTCACGGGCCTTGGCGATTGGGCCGGCGGCGCCTTCGACGGCAGCGCGATCCGGATTCCGATCGGCGACCTTTCCGCCGAGGAATCACGCCTCAAACGCGTTTTCCGCCATGAGTTGTGCCACGCGTTCACGCGCGAACTCGGCGGCGACAGCGTGCCCGGTTGGCTGAACGAGGGGCTCGCGCAGTGGATCGAGCACGAAGCCGACGCGCGGCGCAGCGAGGAGGCGCGCAGCGCGAACGCGCTGCTCGCGGGGGGAGAGCCCATTCCGCTCGAGACGTTGAGCGGGAGTCTCGCGAGCTGGAAGGATGAGGTGGCGATTACACGCGCGTATCGTCAGTCGCTGGCGTTCACCGGTTATCTCTGGCGTCAGCACGGCCCGCACGCGGTGTTGGCGATGATCGCGGGCTGCAAATCGGGGAAGCAACCGGCGGCGAGCTTCGAGGCCGAGGCGAGGCTGCCGCTTGTTGATGCCTTTGAAGCGTGGAAGTCGGCGCGCTAGCAGCCCGTTGAAAGAGTCCCTGCTGCGGCCGAGCGCGCTTCGGCGATGCCGCGTCGCGCTCGGAAAATGGTGCTCAGCGGCCAGGCAGGCC
>JAYUOR010000525.1:0-3164 GCA_043760765.1 Planctomycetota bacterium
AGAGTGACCTGCGACAATCCCTCGGCTTGAATCCGAATCGTGTTGACGTTGCGCTCGATCGTCGCGGTGGCGCGCGCGCTGGCTGCCATCGGCGCAACGCGCATCCAATAGGCAAAGGTCGGGAACGGATCGCCGGGCGCGACCGTGACCGTTTTTGGATTCGCATGGCGCGGGTTCTTTTGGATCCAGGCCCATAGATCCGTTTCGCTGCCGCTTGGAACGAGCACGCAATTGTCGTACTCGCGCGCGTGCGCTTCTTCCTGGAACTTGGTCGCGCGCGCACCGGCGCCGGCAAACCAGGTTGGCAGATTGCGGAAGTTCTCAGGGCCGATCTCGCCGGCATCGCCCGCGCGTCCCAGGATCGCAGCGAAACGATGCGGAATGTAGTTGCCCGCGGCGATCGCGACGGGCACGCCCTTGCCGCGGCCGACCACATAGATGCGATCGACATCGACGGCGAATCGCTCGCTCGCCATGCGCAAGCCGGTGAGCACGTAACTCAGTCCGCCGGCCCGGCCGTTGACCGTGACGCGCGCCCACTCGCCCTGATTCTTCGGCATCTGGACCGCGACCAGGATCGCTCCCTCCTGGATTTCACGCGATGTCCACTGCGCGCGGATGTGCTCGGCGGGAGCTTCGTTCTCGTCGGGAATCGCGAGGATCAGCGGATAGGTCTTTTGCAGCGGGTCATAATCCTTGGGCAGTTGGTAGGCGAAAGCGAGTCCCGCGCCGTCGAGGCTGCAGTCCTTGAACAGGTCCTGACTGACCTTGCCCTTGTTGACCACGACCTTCGAAAGATCGTTGGAGAGCGCGAGCGCGCGTTGCAGATCGAGTGCTTGGCGCAGCGGGTCCAAACCGTCGCTCGTGCGGCGCAGTGCCTCGAAGTTCTGCGCCAGATCGGACTTGGCCTTGTCGATGCCGAGCCCGGACGCGCGCGCGTCGAGGTAGGCGCCGAGGCTCTTGGCCAGCGGCGCGAGTTCCGCGTCCTTCCAGTGCCGCGTTTCCTGGGCAGCGCTCAGATGGGGGACGACCAGAAATGCCGCGCAGAGCAGCACAGGGCGAAGCAGCGTGTTCAGCATGGGGATCGCGCCCCTTCCGGGGTACCGGATCGGGGTGGACCCATGCTAGTGACGCACGCGGGACGCGGTCACATTCCTCCGCCTGAGCAGGCCGCCGGGACTCGTCCCGGCACGATTTTCAGTGCGCGTCGCGTTTCTTCTGGTCTTCGACGGCCTTGGCCACGATCGCCGGATCGACCTTGATGCCGGCTTTGGCCAGCGCGCCTTCGAGGAGCACCTCGCCGGCCATGTAGCCGCTCACAAAGGCAGCGACCTTTCCGTCGCGTCCGATGACGAACTGAGCGGGGATGCCGTTGACTCCGTAGAGCTTGTGCGATGCGCGCTCCGGGCTCTTCTCCGCCGCATCGTGCGCGTAGATGAAGTCGGGGTACGTCGCTTGGTTCTTCTTGACCCAGCCCTCGAAGGCTTTGCGCTTGTCGCTGGTGCACGAGCCGATCACGACCACGCCCTGGTCCTTGTACTTCGCGGCGACCTCCTGCGTGTGCGGCATCGAAGCGACGCACGGGCCGCACCATGTGGCCCAGAAGTCGAGCACGATCACCTTGCCCTTGAACTCGGCGAGCTTGACCGGTTTTCCGCTCGCGTCGGTCATGGCGAAATCGGGAGCGACGGCTCCAACCGCGAGCTGAGGGACCTCGTCTTCGGCCACGACGGGCGGCGGCGGCTTGACGACGAACTCCTCGGCCGCCGCAACCTTCTTGGGCATGTCCGCGGGCGCCAATTTCACTCCAGCGCGCAGCAGCAAGTTGCCCAGTCCCTCATCGAACGTCTTGCCTTGGAAGCACATGCCGATGAACTTGCCGGCGGGATCGACCACGACGAAGAACGGGAAGCCGGGCGTTCCGTTCATCGCGCCGCCGCCCATGATCTTGCGCAGCGCGGTCTTTGCGTCCCAGGCCTCGAAGGCTTTCATGTCGAGCTTCTCGTAGTCGCCCGAATACTTCGCGGCGGAATCCCAACCCGAGAGCATGTTCGCCTTGGTCTTGTTCTTCGCGAGCCATGCGTCGTAGCTCTCGCGCGGGGAAAGGATCATCATTCCCAGCGGCACGACGCCGTTCGCGCCGTGCTTGGTGCCGATTGCCTGCAGCAGGTCGGCGGGCACGACGTCCTCGAAGCCGATGCCGATCACGACCGTCTTGCCGCGAAACATTGAGAAGGCGAACTCCTTGCCGTCCGGACCCGTGAGCGAGAAGTCCGGCATCCCATCGCCGCTCTTGAGCTGTCCGAGCTCCGGTCGGAACGTCGGCGGCGGATTCGCTTCTTCCTCGGCGATCTGCGCGGCTTCTTCCTCGGCTGCCGCCTTGATCTGCGCGTTGCCCTTGGCGACGAGCGCGGCATCGACCTTGAGTCCCGCTTGCGCGAGCAGCGCTTCGGTGCGCGCGTCCTGCGCTCCGTCGAAGCCGATGACGCGGCCGACGAGTTCGCCCTTGGGGCCGATCACGAATTGCGCCGGAATGCCGGGCACGTCGTAGAGCTTTGCCGAGGCGCGCTCAGGCTTCTTCTCCAGCGGGTCGTGCGTGAAAACGATGCCCGGATACTTTGCCTGGTTCGTCTTGAGCCACTCTTCGAACTTGGCGCGCGTATCGCTGGTGCAGACCGCGAGCACGATCATGCCCTGGTCCTTGTACTTCGCCGCGAGTTCGCTCGTGTGCGGCAGCGACTGCATGCACGGACCGCACCAGGTGGCCCAGAAGTCGAGCACGACGGTTTTGCCCTTGAAGTCCGCGAGCTTCACGGTCTTGCCCGCGAGATCGACGCTCGTGAAGTCGGGCGCGGCTGCGGCGCTATCGGACTGCGCAATCACGGCAGTGTCCGCAGCCGCCGGCGAAATCAGGGCCGTGGCGGCGAGTATCAGACTGACGGAGGTCAGAAGGAATCGGGCGGAGAAAGGCTTGTTCATAGGTGCTCCAGAGGAGTCGGGCGGGTGCGCGCGTCATTTGGATGCGCGAGCGTCAGTGGCCGAACATGAAACCACAAGTGATCTTCGACTGCGAGCGCGACGGCAGCGATTCGAGGGTCTGGCCTTTGCTCGCGGCACCAGACGGGTTCAGGCAGGCAAGCGCAGGTCGCCAAACCTTGCTGAAC
>JAYUOR010000526.1:0-3162 GCA_043760765.1 Planctomycetota bacterium
TGGCGCGCGGCGCTCGACGCTCCCGACCGAATTACGCGCGTGGTGCTGGTGGACTCCGCGGGCATGCCGCGCAACGACGACGAGTGGCTGCCTGAGGAAGTCAAGTTGCGAGATTGGCCGGGCGCGAGCCTTGGATACCTGCTCAATTCTCGCGAGCGCATCCGCGGCGCGCTGCGGCCGCACTTCCAGACTCCGGTCGCCGACGAGCGCGTCGAAGAGATGTTCTTGAACTGCGACAACTCCGACAACTGGGGTGCAGTCGTCGACCTCGCGCGCGACGAAAACGGGACGCGCAGCACGGAGTTGTCGAAGCTCACGCAGCCGACCCTGCTCGTATGGGGCGAACGCGATATCGCCTACGCCGTCGCGCGCTTCGCCAGACGTTTCGAAGCGGCGATCCCGGCGTCGCGGCTCGTCCAGATCCCCGATTGCGGCCACTATCCGCAGGAAGAGCGGCCGGCGGAGCTGGGGCGGCTGTTGCGCGAGTTCATGATCGAAGCACGCTGAATCAACCGCCTGGCCTGTAGGGAGAAAGTGCCGAAATCGCACCCGCAGTCGGCTCGGGTTGGCCCCGTCCAAGAGTGACCGTCGGCCCGGCCGTTTCGCCGCTCTCAAAGTTGGGTGTCACGACTCGCCCCGCCGCGGTATCTAAGGAGGCATGAGTGAGCGGGCAGCGCATGAACGGGCGATCCTGGCCGAAATCCCCTGGCTGCGGCAGTTGGCACGCGAACTGGTCGGTGACGCGAACAGTCGCGAGGATCTGGTACAGGAGACCTGCTGGATCGCGCTGTCTCAGCCGCCGCGGGGGACGGAACGAGCCTCGCTGCGTGCGTGGTTGCGCACGGTGATCCGCAACGCGAGTCGACTTGCCAACCGATCGCGATCGCGCGTCCTGGTTCGCGAGCGTTCGAGTTCGCGTCCTGAGGCGATCGAACCGGTCGACGAAATCGTCGCGCGCGCCGAACTACAGCGCCGGTTGCTCACCGAAGTGCTCGCGCTGCGTCAACCGCTGCGCGAAGTCCTGATCCTGCGCTACTACCGCGGTCTCGACACGGCCACGATCGCACGCGAACTCGACTTGAGCGAGGAAGCCGTGCGCCAGCGGCAAGCGCGCGCCCTCGCGGCGCTGCGCGAACGCACTCAAGACGATGCGGGCCTGCGCGATCTCTTGTCCATCTCCGGTGTTTTGCGGCCCGCCGCGCGAATTTCGACGCGTGCCCTGCGCTGGTCCGCGGCAGCATGTTGCTTACTGGTCGCGGCCGCGTGGATTCCGCAGTTGTTTTCGATCAAGGCGATGGGCCCCGCGCTGCCGAGCCTGTTGGCGGCGGGCACTGTGGAGGCAACCGTAAACGAGCCGACGACCACAAATGAAGCAGGGGCCGCACCCCGCACGCCTGCTCAGGAGCCAGCTCAGCAACCCGCCTGGCTCAGGGTTCTCGTGCGCGAAGCGCGCGGTCAAGCCGGTATCCAAGCAGCAACTATCTCGCGTGCGCGCGCCAAGAACTGGGACGAACTTGCAGCCGACGTCGGGGCCTGCATCGATCGCCTGGGCATCTCGGGCAAGGCCGGCCGCTACTTGAGCTTGAGCAACGAAGAATTGCTGCCTTCGCAGCCCGGGACCCAGGATCTGCCGCCGTTCTCGCCGCGCGACGAGAGTGTGATCGCGACGACTGACCGCGAAGGTCGTGTCGAGTTGTCGGCAAAACTTCAATCAGACGAGTATCTCGTCGTGCGCAGTGCGGATCACGGCGCGCGATTCATATCCGTCGCCGATGCGGTCCAGCTCACATCAAGGACACTGACGGTCGACTTGCATCCGCTCGGCAAGTTGCCCGTGCGCGTGCACACGCTCGAAGGCGACGCAATCGACGAAGCCTTCCTGCGCCTGGAAGCGGTTCCCTTCCTGCCGGAGTTTCAGCCGCAGCCGGCGTTGCCGCTGGTCGATGGACTGGCCTGGAACGGCCCGACGGACAAGCAGGGGAAATTCGAGCTCGAGGGCGTGCCGTTCGACGAGTCGCTGATCGTCACGCCGCTGTCACGCTATATCGGTTCTTCGAACGATGCTCTCTTGCCGGCTGGAACTCCGGCCGAAACGCTGAATGTCTTGGTCGTCGCCTCCGGCGCAATCAGCGGACGAATTGTCGACGCCAAGCATCACCCGATCGCGAGCGCCACGGTCAGATGTCGTCCGCGCCAGCCTTGGTCTCACAACGGGGGACAGTGCATGACCGACGAAGGCGGTGTCTTCACCTTTGCCAAGCTGCCCGCTGGAGTTCAGACGCTGGAATACTCCGTGAAGGGAGGTTCGACAATGTCGCCGACCTGGGCGGACGGCGAAATCGAGGTGACCGTCGAGCCCTTTGCGAGCATCGACATCGGGGAGATCGTGCTCGAGGACAAAGTTCACTGCAGCGGTCGTTTGATCGGCATGGACATTGACGGGCGGTCCCAAGGATTCGTCGAACTGATCCAGCGGGACAAGCGGACTCGCGTCCGCCCATCCAACACGGGAAAATTCGACGTGGAAGGCGACGCCGGACCCGCGCGGCTGGAAGCCAGCTTGAACTCTGAGTGGGGACCCGGGCGCACGATTGCGGGGCGCGAGGTGAGCTTGCCCTGTGAAGGCCTCGAGTTCGATGTCTCGAGCAGGCTCGCTTCGGTCGTGTTCCGACTCGGCGATCTTGCCGAGACTCCGCCCAAACTGTGCGTTCGGCTCTACGACCACGCCACCCGGGCGAAATCGGGTCCACCGCGCTGGGAAGGCGCGGACACACGCTACGACGTCGAAGCGAAGGAAGGCATCTATCGCGTCGGCGCGCTTCCGCCGGGGAATTTTCGCATCGAGATTCACGGGCCGCAGGGTCGCGAGGCTTGGAGTTCGGAGATCCAACTCGAGGCGGCGCATTCGCTCGATCTTGGTGCGATCCATTTCGGGAGTGGAGTGATCGAGGGATCGTTGCTTGCTGCCCATGGCAAGTCAGAGGTGTGTTGCGTGCGTCGAATGGTCGTCGAATGGGGCGCAGACGGGTTTGATCGGCGGAGCGTGCCGCTCGCCGAGGACGGCAGTTTTCGGTTCGCAAATCTGCCCGCAGGCTTCTGGTGCGTGACTGCTACCTGCGATGGCGTGGACGTGGTCAATTGCAGGATGATCGATCTGCGTGC
>JAYUOR010000527.1:0-3153 GCA_043760765.1 Planctomycetota bacterium
GGTTTCTGCGGCAGGACGTCGTCGAGAGTCCAGACGACCGGTGCCGCCCCGCGTTCGGATGCGCTCCCGGTCATGGTGCAAGTTTCTCCGCGCGGATCGTGCGTACGTCGAGCGTGTAGTTCTGCTCGATGTGTTGGAAAACGAGTCGGCCTCCCCACGGCTCCTCGTGGGGCCCGGTCACATCCATGTCGTAGCCGATGAAGATCACGCCCACGCCGTGCCGCCGGAATTCACGCACGCCGGTTCCCCGAACGGACTGATGCCACACGGAATCGAGCCCATGCACTTTCGATTCCGGCCACAGCGCAAGCTGCAAATCCGCCAGAATCCGCGACGGCTCTGCCGGCAACTGCGCGCCCGGCGCCATGTCGATCGTGAACGCCTCGACCGTCAACGTCAGCGTGAACGCGCGCGTGTTGAACGGCGTCATCCCGACCAGCACCAAGTGCTTCTCGTCGACTTCGAGCAGGCAGTGAAACTTGTAGGACTTGTCGCCGTACTTCGCTTCGACGATTTGCTCCAGCGAGATCGACTGCTTCAACGAAGCGGGAGACATCAGGTCAAAGGTTGCGTCCTTCGCGATCGCAATCCCGGTGACCTGCAGGCCGGGCGCTCGGCAACCCGCGAGCAAGATCGCGGCGGCCAGCGAAAGCGCGTCCAGCCAGCGACGCGTGCGCGCCGTCGTCTTGCGGCAAAAAGATCGTAGCGGCGTCACGTCGGGCTCGCGTTGTGATCGCGCGACTTGGAGCTGAGGCAAGAGAGGGGTGAGAAAACGAGCGCCAGGACGATGCCGAGGCTGACGCTCGCACCGAGCGCACGCAGCGGCGGAGCGCTGCTCGTCACCATCAGCCCGAAGGCGATGACGGTGGTGAGCACGGAGAGCAACACCGCGAACAGCGCCGTCGCCTCCGATGTGCCATATTCAGCGAAGATCACGCCGTAGTCAACCGCCAGGCCCAGTACGAGCAGGAGCCCGAGCAGGTGGAAGAGATTGAGGCTGGTGCCCGACGCGACCAGGCAGGCGAGCGTCAATCCGGCTGACAGCAGGGACGGCAACATGACCTGCACGCCGTTGCGCGCTCCGAAGCGAAGCATCAGCGCGATCAAGACGCCGATGTAGGCCACGACGACCAGGCGCGTACTGTCGATACGGTAGCGCTCGACCAGCTTGGACATGTCGCGCACGCGATCGACGTAGTGCACGCCGGGCGCACCTAGAAGCCGTTGCTCCAACGCCGCGCCGTCGCGAACGCCGCCGAGCATGACCATGGTGCCGAATCCGCGCGGCGTGGCACCGAGCCACAGGGGCCGCAACAGCTCCGACGCGGGACTCGCGAGCCATCTTTCGACGTCGAGCAAGTCCGACGGCTGCGTCGAAAGTTGCCGATGCAGTTCTTCGATCACCGCCGTTTCGAATCCGATGTCGTCGAGCGCGACTTTCAGAGCATCGAACTTCGGCAGCAACCTTTCCGCGAGCAATGCATGATCATTCAGCTGACGCGAGCGGCTGGGCAGGAACAAGGCGAGATCGCGACTGTTGTCGAGCAACTTGTCATCGATCGCGCCGCGCACGATGACGGACGCATTCTCGAGCCGCTCGAGCGTCTCCTGTTCGTTCGCGCCTTCGACCAATACGAAGCGGCTGTCGTCCGCGCGTCCGGCGATCTCGCGCACGCGCGCATCCTGCGCGAGCAAATCGGCCGGCGCCGATTGGAAGCGGCGTACGTCGTCCTCGAAGGAAAGAAAGAACGGCGACGCGAAAGCGGCGAGGCAGAGTCCAGCAAGCACGACTTTCGCCCAGCGCCGTGTGCGCAGGACACTCCACAATTCGAGGAACCGCGCGCACTGTCCGTGCAACCAGGGCGGCGTGTGGCGTCGATGGGGCGCAGTGAGCAGCGGCGGAAACCAGCACACGACCGTGGCCCAGGCACCGATCAGACCGACCGACGAGAACAGCGCGAACTGCCGCAGCACCGGAAAAGGCGTGAAATACAGGCCCGAAAAGCCCAGCACGCTGGTCAGCACGCCGAGCGTGATGCCGGGCAGGATCTCGCGCATGCTGCGCCGCGCGTTCCAGTCCTTGCCGGCGAGGCGGTGCGCGGAGAAATAGTGCAGCGCGTAGTCGACACCCAGGCCCGTCAGACTCGTGCCGAAGATCAGCGTCAAGAAGTGCACGTGCTCGAAGCAGAGCAGCGTCGCAAGCATGGCCGTCGCGGTGCCGACAGCGACGGGCAGGAATGACAACAAGAATGGCCGCAGCGAGAAGAACGCCAGCAGAATGCACAGCGCCGTCCCGAGCATCGAACCCGTGCCGATGATCATGATGTCCGACTTCATCGCCTCGCGCGTGTGCGCCGCGAAACGAGGCACGCCCGAATACAACAGGCTCGAGCCGTCGAACTTCAGGCCGAGCGTCCGTCGTAGCTCTTCGATCGCATCGATCGAAGCGCGCTGACCGTTCGCATCGAAGGGATCGGCGGCGGTTTCCGCGCTGAGCAGCGCAAAGGTCGAGCCTTCCTTCTCGAGCAGCAAGAAACCGTCGGAGGCCGTGACGCCGATGCTGGTCGCAGCCCAGCCCTGCAGGCAATCGGGATACAGGAGCAGCGGATCACGTTCGAGCAGACCCGTGTACAGCGAAGACGCAGGACTCTGCAGCAGACTGCGCACGCGCAGCACAAGCTCATCGACACCGACGCCGTTTTCGAGTTCCGCTCGCAGCCGCGCGGACAACATTTCATAGCGGTGGGGAAAGTACAGATCGAAGAACGCGCGCTCCGTCTGCGGATCGAACGAGCCTTTCACGCTGGAAAACTCGTGCGAATCGCGCAGCGCCGTTTCCGCGAAGGCCGCGGCAGCGAGGGACTTTTCCCGATCCGCGTGACCGACCAGGACTACGACAGTCCGCGCACCGCGCCCCGAAAGTTGCTGCGTCAATTCGTGCAGCGCGGGGTCCTGCTCCGACGGCGGCAGCATCGCCAGCACGCTGGTCTCGAGTTTCAGCCCACGCGACCAGAGCAACCCGAGCCAGCCTGCGATGACGAGCACGCACAACGCCCACAGCGCCGCGCGACGATCCCGTTGCGGCGAGCCCGCGGCCTCAGTCCCAGCCGAAGCAGCGCTTCCGTTCATCGGGGCTGAGTTCTTTGTCCGTGA
>JAYUOR010000528.1:0-8189 GCA_043760765.1 Planctomycetota bacterium
GTGGGCCGCCGCGGGTTTGTACGCGCTGCCGTTCCACTACGTGCTGCCGCGCGCGTGGCCCTATTGGTATCCGTGGGATTTGCCCGCCGTCCTGTTCACGACGCTCGGCGTGTTGTGGATCCGCGAGCAGCGTTGGGCCTGGTACTACTGGGTTTTTCCATTCGCGACACTGAACCGCGAAACGACTTCGTTCTTGATCGTGGTCTTCGCGCTCACGCAATTCGGGAAGATGCGCTGGTTCGAACTCGCGCAGCACCTTGCGTCGCAGTTCGCGATCTGGATCGGGATCAAGCTGCTGCTCAACTTCACGTTTTCGCGCAATCCTGGAATCGGCGAGTACTACGCCGACGCGCTCAAGGACAATTGGGCGCTGGTGAAGGTGCCGGCGAGTTGGGGGACGTTGATTCTGGTCTTTGGATTCCTGTGGCTGCCGCTGCTCGTTTTCGCGCGTCACATCCAGGATCGCTTCGCGCGCCGTGCGCTCTGCGTCGTGCCGCTGTTCTTCGCCTTCAGCTTTGTGCTCGCCCAGTTCGACGAGCTGCGGATCTATGGCGAGATGCTGCCGCTGGTCGTGCTCGCGCTCGCCTGCGGCGTCGAGAGTTGGCGCATGAAGCGGGCCGCAGTGGGGCATGCAAATTGATCCGCTATCCTGAACGCCGCCCCCATCCATCGGCAGTACACTCGTAAACATGACGAGGCGCGCGCGAAACCTGTCTCGCGATGGTGTGATTTTGCTGATCGTGCTTTTGGGAGCGTGTGGACGGTCGAAATGGCCGTACACGGCCGACGTGGTAGCGCTGCGTGACGCGAGCACAGGAGCTATCCAGGTCCGCGCGGGGATCTTCGACGAGGCAGGTGAGATGCAATCGTTCGAGCATTTCCATGTTGGATTTGTCAGCGAAGTCGTGGTGCCCGGCGCGGATCGGTTGCTGCCCGCACAAGAAGGCGAGTTGGACGACCTGCACAATTACTTCGTCACGCTGCCAACGAATGCAGTCAAGAGAGTCGAGCTGCAACTCGAGTTCGGGAACCCTAGTCGGGAGTGGGTGCTTCCGGTGCAAGTCGAAATCGAACCTCGTTGAGCCGGGGACATGAGCTGCCGGAGCTGAGTTCTTTTGCGCTCGAATAGAGTGCTCGACAACAGCTCCACTCTGGTCGCGCGAACGCCGCAGATTCGTACACTGCTTCGATGAAAGACATCGTCGTCGCAATCACGGGCGCGAGCGAAGGCATCGGCGCGGCGCTGGCGCGGGAACTTTCGGGACGCGGAGTGAAGCTGGCGCTCGTCGCCAGGCGTGAGAAGGAACTCGCGCTCGTCGCCAGCCAATGCGGCCCGCTCGCTCTCGCGATCGTCGCCGATGCGACGAGTCGCGCCGACATCCGCGGCGCGGTGACAAAAACGATCGCCCATCACGGCCGGATCGACGTCTGGGTCAACAACGTCGGCCGCGGAATTTCGCGCGTGCCTTCGGCGCTGACCGACGAGGACATCGACGAGATGGTGCGCTTCAACGTCAAAACAGCGCTGTACGGCATGCAGGAAGTGCTGCCCCACTTCCAGCAGCGCGGCACAGGCCAGGTCATCAACGTCTCGTCGATGCTCGGCCGCATTCCCTTCGTGCACTTTCGCGCGGCCTACAGCGGCTCGAAGCATTTCCTCAACGCCCTGACCGCGAACTTCCGTATGGAGGTCCAGGAGAAGTCTCCCGGGATCCAGTTCTCGCTGGTCTCACCGGGCGTCGTCGCGACCGGTTTCGGATCGAGCGCACTGCACGGCGGCCCCGACTCGCGCACGATGCCTAACGCGCAAAGCGCCGAAGACGTCGCGCGCGTGATCGTCGATGTGATCCAAACACGCAAGACCGATGCCTACACGTTCCCCGGCGCGCACGAGCGTGTCGTCGATTACTACAGCGGACTCGGGCGCTGAGCGGAGACGGCCTGATTCAGCCGGCCCTGAGCGCATCGTGTGACCCGCCGCGAGTCTGAAGCAGGAACGGGCCGCGGGGTTCCATGGAGCTGATTCCCCATCGGAAATGCGTAAACGTCGTCGGCGTTTTTGCCGGAAATTCGCCGACGAGCTTCAGGTTCCGACGAAGAATTCCAACCCGTCGGAGAGCAGCGCGTCAAACGGCGGCGTGAAGCCCGGATCGCGGCCCCACCATTGGCAATTGATTACTGTCCCGGGCCACAGCAGCGCCGGCGACGGATTGCTGCCGAGTTGTCCGCGCGCGAAAGCACCGAACTCGAGCGCGAAACGACCGCTGCAGTCAATGCCCGCGGACAGTCCGCCGGAATTCACAGGCAAGGTGCGGCGGATCGGAGGCGAAAGTCGCAGGCGTCCTCCGCTGAAGGGCAGATCGGCGCGGCCGTGCAAGCTGTAGAGCAAGAGTCCGTTTTGATGCGACGGCACGCGCCAACCGAACACGCAAAACTCGGCGGCCGTACTCGCGCTGAGCACTCCGCTCGCGGTGATGCGCGGCACGCAACTCGCGCCCAGCGAACTCACGCGCCCCACGCCGTAGATCGCAAGTTGCGGCGGCGCGGCATCGTAGTAGATCGTTCCGTTCCAGATGCGCGGCGAAAAACTTCCGCCGGCGAAGAGCAACGGCTTCGAGATTCCAAAACGCAGCGTCAGGTCCGCATTGGCGATCGAGAGCGGCGCGCCACCCGGCAGTGTGTACCAAGGTCCATTGCCGCTGATGTACAGCGCGATTCCGTGCACGCCTTCCCCAAGCAAGAAGTCCGCGGTGTCCACGCGCACGGGAATATTCAGCGCCAAGGGCTGCGCGGTCGCGCTCGCGACAAGGGTCCAGGCGCCGGGCAACGCGTCCTTGCCGACGAAGCTCCCGCTGGTGGCATAGACGTCGAGTCGAAAGGCCGCCGGCGGAGGAAGTCCGCCGAGGTTGAGGTCGAAGCCGGTGATCGTCAGGCCGCCGGGCCGCGTCACCAGGATGTCGAAAAGGTTGCCGCCGTTTTGGGCGCCGGCGCTGCCCTCGAAGAGCGTGCTCAGCGACCCGCCGCCGGCCCGCGCGGGCGCGCACCAGCAAAACAGTGCAAGACCGAACGCCAGCGCGGTTCGAAGTCGCTCGTGGAAAGACTTGGGCATGGCGGCGTGATCGGCCGCCGGCATCGCCAACACGAGACCCGGCAGTCCGCTGCGTGACTAGTGCGGATTCCGTGCCCCGGTTACGGGACTATTGAATCACGCGCATTTTCCCGTCGTTGTCCGGCGGCGGCGCGTTGGGGTTCTTCTTCAGTTCCTGCTTCCAGTTGAGCATGCGCGCCTTGGCGCCGGCCGACTCGGCCTCGGGGATCTTGCCCTGGCGCTGCAGGAAAATCGAAAGGCTCGTGTACGCGAACGGGTCCTCGGGCGTGATCGCGATCACGCGCTGAATGGTCGCGATCGCTTCGTCGTGGCGGCCGAGTTTCGATTGCGAAATCGCCACGGCGTTCAACACCTCAGGAGAGTCCGGCGACTGCTCGAGCGCTTTCGCGTACTCGAGCAGCGCTTCTTCGAATTTGCCATGGCCGAACAGCTTCAGCCCGGCCATGTGGTGTTGAAGTTTCTGATCGGCCATCGACTCTCTAGAGCACCTGCTCGATGTTGAGCGCCGCAAAACCCTTGTCCGCGTAATTCTTGCGGAACAGGTCGCGCAGCTTCATCGCCGCCGCGTCGTACGCCGCCTTGTCGCTCCAGGTGTTGCGCGGGTTGAGGATCTCCGCGGGCACTCCTGGGCAACTCGTCGGCATCTTGAGATTGAGCACCGGATGCTGCTCGGTCGCGACGTTGTCGAGATCGCCGCGCAGCGCCGCGTTGAGCAACGCGCGCGTGTGCCCGATCGAGATGCGCTTGCCCTTGCCGTAGGCGCCGCCCGACCAGCCTGTGTTGAGCAGGATGCAGCGCGCCTTGTTCTGCTCCATCTTTTTCTGCAGCAGTTTCGCGTACACGCTGGGCTTCTGGGCCATGAACGGCGCGCCGAAGCAGGCCGAGAAAGCCGCCTTCGGCTCGGTCACGCCGACTTCCGTGCCCGCGAGCTTGGCGGTGAACCCCGAGACGAAGTGGTACATGACCTGCTTCGAATCGAGGATCGAAACCGGCGGCAGCACGCCGAAAGCATCGGCGGTGAGCAGCACGATCGTCTCAGGGTGCGGCCCCTGCGCGTTGGGCATCACGTTCGGATTCGCGTCGAGCGGATAGGAAAAGCGCGTGTTTTCCGTGATCGACTTGTCGGTCAAGTCGAGTTCGTCGGGATGGCACTCCGACATCTTCTTGCCCTTGAGCGGCGGAACGTTCTCGATGATCGTGCCCGGCTTGGACAGCGCGGCGGCAATCACGGGCTCAGCCTGCTTGTTGAGGTCGATCAGCTTCGCGTAACAGCCGTCTTCCAGGTTGCACAGGCCGTTGTCGCTCCAGATCGTCTCGTCGTCGCCGATCAGACGGCGATCGGGATCGGCCGACAACGTGGTCTTGCCCGTGCCCGAAAGGCCGAACAGGATCGCTCCGTCGCCGCGCGGCCCGACGTTGGCCGAGCAGTGCATCGAGAGCAGGCCTTCCATCGGCATCAGAAGGTTGCCGACCGTGAAAATCGTCTTCTTGACCACGCCGCAGTAGTCCGCTCGCCCCGCGACCAGGCAAATCCTGTTGCGCGCGTCGATGACGACAACCGCTTCCGAGAGCGATCCATCGCGCGCCGGATCGCAAACGAAAGACGGCGCGTTGAGCATCGTCCAGCGCCGACCCTCGACATCCTTAACGCCCTTCAGGTTCTTCGGGAACATGTTGTGCGCGAACATCGCGTGCGTCGCGTACTCGCCGACGAAGCGGTAAGGAATCGAGAAGGCCGCGTCAGCGCCGACGAAGACGTCCTTGACGTAGAGCGTGGCCTTCTTTTCGTTCAGGTGCGCGACGACGCGCTTGAGCAGCGACTCGTACTTGACGGGGTCGTACTTGTTGAGGTCGTCCTTCCACCAAATGACGTTTTCGACCTCGGGCCAACCGACCGCGTAGGTGTCCTTGACGCGCCGGCCGGTGCAGTCCGGGTCCGTGTAGTAGACCAGCGGCCCCTTGACCCCGAGCTTGGTCGGGAAGGCCTTCTGGGCGTTGGACGGTCCATCCTTGGTGACGCGGCCGCGGTCGTTCTTGATCGCCTCGTCGAACAGCTCTTCCTTGGACAGGTTGTACTTGAAGGTGACTGAGCTGAGGCCGAGCAGACGCTTGAGGTCCGCGGCGTAATTCGCGGCGGGTTGGGTCGAGGAGGTCGTCATTGGGGTGGGGTCGAAGGAAGCGGGATGGGCACCTCGGGCGGGGAGGTGATTTCGCAGTTCGTTGCCGGATGGCGAGCCTGACAGTCTAGCCGGTCGTATGCCCGGCGCCAGAGCCGGACAGAGGCGACGTTTCTCCCCTCAAGCCCCCCAGCCGACATCGCGGACCGGCGGAATCCAAGTGGATACCTGTCAAGGCCGGGAATCCAAGACCCGGTAGTGTGCCGCGTGCTTCCGCGCGTCTGCGGCTGCGCTTTGGCGGCGCTGTTCTGGGCCCGCGATTGAGCACCCTGAGCAGCCATTTGCGCGGCCGACCGCGGAAGCCGTGCGGTACGCGGCCTCGCGAGCACGGGCAAGTCGAGAGCGTTGCTTGCGGGCCATGGCGCATCCGACGCGCCTCGATTTCCGACCCTCAGCCGCGCGAGCCCGCGAAGCGCGCCTTGTACCAGTCGACTGTGCGGGCAAGACCCGTTTTCCAATCGATTTTCGGCTCGTAACCGAGCAACTGTTTCGCGCGATCGATCGATGCGACCGAGTAGAGCACATCCGCGGCGCGCGGAGGCTCGTAACGCGGTGCGCAGGCAACTCCCAGTTGCTCGCACATCGCGCGATAGAGCTTGTTGACCGAGATGCTCTGGCCCGTGCCGACATTGATCAGCGAACCTGGCGCAAGCTCGCGGTCGACCGCCGCCAGATTCGCGGCGACCACGTTATCGATGTAAGTGAAGTCGCGCGTCTGCTCACCGTCGCCGTAGATCGTCGCTTGCCGTCCTTCGAGCAGGGCCTTGGCAAAGATCGCGATCACGCCCGTGTAAGGCGAATCGTCCGCTTGGCGCGGCCCGAAGATATTGAAGTAGCGCAGCGCCACCGTGCGCATGCCGAAGCAGTTGCCCCAGACCTGTAACAAATGCTCCGCGGCCACTTTGCCCGAGGCATAAGGCGAGAGCGGCGTCGGCAGCATGGTCTCGACCTTGGGCAGCTCAGTCGAATTCCCGTAGGCCGCGGACGAAGCCGCAAACACGAAACGCTTCACGCCCGCTTCGCGCGCGCCTTCGAGCATGCGCAGCGTGCCGGTGACGTTGATCTCGTAACTCTTGAACGGGTCCTTGACGCTCTGCGGCACGGAGACTTGCGCGGCTTCGTGGAAGATCGCGCTGACACCGCGGCAGGCTTGGCGCACGCTGGCCGGATCGGTGATGTCGCCCTGCTGGAACTCGACGCTGGCGGGGTTCAGTTCGCTCAAGTTCTCGAGCTTGCCCGTGGCCAGGTTGTCGAGCACGCGCACGCGATCGCCGCGCGCGACCAGCGCCGCCGCAAGGTGTGAACCGATGAAGCCGGCGCCGCCAGTGACCAGATAGAGACTCATGCAGGCGAATCAGGATGGGGCCGGAGCAACCGAAGGACAAGCTCGCGCTCGTCTATCGGTCGGACGCCGGGCGCTTGTGGATCTTCCCGGGGGGATCCCGACGACCTGCCGGACAATTTCCTGAAAGCCCCCTTGTGGAGCCACGCTTCCGTATCTATTCTGGTTGCGCAATGGCCGCCAACACCCGTTTCGCTGTCGCGCTGCACATCCTGGTCGCCCTCGCCTACCTGGGCGAGGCCGGGGCCACCAGCGAGGCGCTCTCGAAAAGCGTCAACACCAACCCGGTCGTCGTGCGCCGGATCCTGGGCGCGCTGGTCGGGGCCGGGCTGGTCAGCGGGCGCGGCGGCCGCAGCGGCGGCTACTCCCTGGCCCGCGCGCCGGGGCGCATCACGCTGGAGCTGGTCTTCCGGGCCGTCGAACCCTCAGGCTTGCTCGCAGTGCACGAAAATCCGGCCAATCGCGCCTGCCAGGTGAGCTGCCAGATCAAGGGTCTGCTCGGCGGCGTGTTCGACGGCGCCCAGAAGGCGTTCGAAAAACGCCTGCGTCGCACCAGCATCGCCGACCTCGTCGGCCAGACGCGCGCCGAAGCCTAGCGCGCTGCGCTCTCACCGCACACCGCCTGCGCGCGGCCTTTTCTGTAACTATGTCTGTTCCACCACTCTCCAAGACCCACGAAAGTTCTCACATGATCTCCCCCACTTCATCCAAGCGTTTCCAAGGCAAGGTCGCGGTCGTCACCGGCGGTAACAGCGGCATCGGATTGGCTGCTGCCAAGGCCTTCGCACGCGAAGGCGCCCAGGTCGCGATCTTCGGTCGCGATCCGAAGACGCTCGAGCAGGCTAAGCGCGACCTAGGTCCTGGCGCGATCGCCGTGCAAGGCGATGCGTCGAAACTCGGCGACATCGATCGACTCGTCGGCGACGTCCGTGCGAAGCACGGCCGCATTGACGCGCTGTTCGTCAACGCCGGCATCGCCCAGTTCGTGCCGATCGAGTCGATCGACGAAGCGCACTACGACCAGACCTTCGACATCAACGTGAAGGGGGTCTTCTTCACGATCCAAAAGGCGCTGCCGCTGATGCCGCGCGGTTCGTCGATCGTGCTCAACGCCTCGAGCGTCGTCGAGAAAGGCATGCCGTCGTCGTCGGTGTACACCGCCTCCAAGTCCGCGGTGAATTCGCTGGCGCGCTCGCTGGTGAGCGAGCTCGCCCCGCGCGGCATCCGGCTCAACATCGTCAATCCCGGCCCGATCGAGACGCCGATTTTCGGCCGCATGGGACTCGACGCCGAGACCACGCGCGGCATGGTGGCCCACATCCAATCGCAGGTGCCGATGGGCCGCATGGGCAATCCTGAGGAAATCGCGTCGGCGGTCCTCTTCCTATCGTCGGACGACGCGTCCTACATCCATGGAGCGTCGTTGCTCGTCGACGGAGGGATGAGCCGCCCCTGAACCACGGGTACCTGTTCACGGGTCGAACAACCCAGAGGTCTCGGAAACCGCATGAATCAGGCTAGAAACGATGCGGAACACGCGCGCTCGCGGGGGTCCGTTGGG
>JAYUOR010000529.1:0-3149 GCA_043760765.1 Planctomycetota bacterium
GTGTTCCAGTCGTAGATCAGGCTCTCTCGGTCGATGGCGGTCATGGGCAGGCTTCGCGGCGTTTTGGGCTCAGGGATACCAATCCTCATGGTACGCGAGCGGCCAAGCTTCACTGAGCGGGTTTTGTGCCTCGATCGAACCGCGAGCGGGGCAACCGGGCGCGCAGGCTTGGTAGTCTCTTGCCAACCGCGATGAACAACGTCCCCGACGCTGCGACCGACCGCCCAATCGTCATGAAATTCGGCGGCGCAGCCCTGGGCGACGGGGCGGGGATCCGGCGTGCCGGGGCGATCCTGACGGCGCGTGGCGGGGTGCGTCCCGTGGCGGTGGTCAGCGCGGCGGCGGGGGTGACCGAACTCTTGCTCGCGGTGGCCAGTGCGGCGGCCGAGGGACGTTCCGAACTCGAGCGGGTCCGTATCCGCCACCGCACGTTGCTGAGCCAATGCGGGCTGGAGCAGGAGCTCTTGAATCGCCTGCTGGTCGAGCTGGCCTCGGTGCTCGAGGGCATCCGCGAGCGGCGGACGATTTCCGCCGCCGAGCGCGACTTCGTGCTTTCCTTCGGCGAGCGCATGAGCGCGCGGGTCGTCGCCGCCGCCCTGCGCGCGAGCGGCCGCAGCGCGACGCCCGTCGATGCCTTCGACCTTGGTCTGCTCAGCGACTCCAATCACGGCTGCGCACGACCGCTCACCGGCAACAGCGCGGCGATCCGGCGCGCGCTGCAGCAGGTCCCCGGCATTCCGGTCGTGACAGGTTTCGTCGCCAAGGATTCGGCCGGCAATCTGACGACGCTCGGCCGCAACGGCTCCGACCTCTCGGCCAGCCTGCTCGCCGAAGCCTGCGGCGCGCGCGAAGTTCAGTTTTGGAAAATCGTCGGCGGTGTGATGAGCGCCGATCCGACGCTCGTGCCGGACGCGCGCGGCATAACGCGGCTCAGCTATTCACAGGCTGCCGAGTACGCCTTCCGCGGCGCAAACGTGCTGCACCCCGGCGCGCTCGAACCGCTGCGACGCGCGGCAATCCCCGCGCGCGTACTTTGTCTTGTCGATCCCGACGGCGACGGCACGTGGATCGGAGGCGAAGCAGCGGCGCACGGCGCTGTCGGTGTCACCGCGCGACGCGGAGTCACGCTCGCGCACGTCTCGATCGGCGATCTCGAAGATCGCCAGCGCCGTTCGAGCGAGTTCATGTCGCGGCTCGCGCATGCGAACATCGAACCGCTGTGGCTTTCGTCGGGCCCGAGCGAGATGGCGATCGCTTGTACGTGGAGCGACGAGTTTGCGGGCCTGCTCGCAACGGGCGGCGAAGCGTTCCACGTCGAACGCAGTCTCGCGTTGATTGCACTGGTCGGACCGAACGCAGCGCAGCTCGATGCCGCGCGGCGCGGACTCGACGAAGCCAGCATCGAAGTTCGCGCGCAATGGGCGGAGGCGGATCGTGGCAGCGCGCTTTTCGCCGTCGCCGATGCCGATTTGGCGCGCGCGTTGCGCGCAGTCCACGCCGCCGTTTTCGAAGTTCGCACGCCGATCCGGACCGGTCCCTGAGGCCCCCAGGCCGGTTTCCTCCATATTATGGGGAGCCTGCCGCGCGCCGCCTTGCCCGCGCGCCGACCGTGACGATCCGCACGAGGTAGTTTTCCTTGACCCGCCTCCTCAGGGGGGTGCGCGGCGCGAGTTGGTGCCGCGGGGCCGGGGGTGACCAACCACGCCCGGCCCGGCCCTTTTTTTCAGTCGCACTAGGAATGCGCGCAGCCGGCCGCGTTTCGTTCGCGGCCGGCTGCGTTGAATCCGACAATCATCGTCCTCGCGCATGCGCGAAGCAGACGTCGGCACACTCAGGGCTGGATCGTGAAACTCATCGCGTCGGAGAGATTGGATCCCGACGGCGCGCCCAGATCGCGGCTCCAGTACTGCGCGCACACGTCCCGCCCGAGAGTCAAGGTCGGGTCGAGGCCGGAAGCGATGCGCACGTTGAAGTCCAGGTTGAATTGCCCCGTGCAATCCGAGCCGGTGGGCGAACCGCCCGAGTTCAGACCGGGCATGCGCTTCAGCGGCGGACGCACGCACAAGAAACCGCCGGCCAGGGGCGCGGCCTGCGCACCGTTCACACCGTAGAGCATGATCCCAGGCTTCTTGTTGATTACGTTGACGCACTTCAGTGTGAAGCCCGATCCCGCGCTCGCGCTGGGGACTCCGATCGAACTCATGTGCGGCGTGCAGCCCAGCGAGTTCACTTGCGCGACGCAGTACTCAAACGTTCCATTCGAGAAGCGGTCGCGCAGATAAATGTCCCAGTTGGCGTTGGTGTCGATCGAGTCGAGGTTCGTCCCTAGGCTTTCGTACGCGACATAGCGGCCGTCGCCCGAGATCGACATGTATTGACTGTCGCCGTTCGCCGCCGTTCCGGCGGTGTTGCGGCTGACGATCGAGGTCGTGTGCGTGACTCGGTCGCGCAACGCGACGTTCCAGGTCGCCGAGGTCGGGCCCAGATTGGTCGCGCCGGTAAAGAACGTCACGCAGCGGCCGTCGTCGGAAATCTGCGGCCAAGCGACCGTGTTGTTCGCCGGGACGCCCGCATTGTCGACCGCAATCGACTCGAACGCGCCCGTCGTCAGGTCCTTCAGAACGATCGGATTGTCGTAGAAGGGATCGACGTAGAGATTGGTCGCGGCGTTCAGCCAAACCGCGATGCGCCCGTCGGCCGACATGCGCGGCTGTTGCGGCGGTTGGTTGCCAAGCGCGCCGCCGGCGGAAACATCGACCAATGTGAGCGCGCCGGTGAGCATGTCCTTCCGAAACAGGTGCGAAGTGACGCTGCCCTGTGCGACATTCGGCGCGACTCCAAGGAACAGCACCCAGCGACCGTCGTCTGAGATCGTCGGGAAGAAACAGAATCCAGGAATCTGACTTCCGTCGCTGTACACGCTCGCGCGCACCGTTGTTGCGGTTTGGAAATCGCGGATGAAGATGTCGTCGCTGCCGTTCGTGTCGCCGGGAACCACGCTTGAATCCTGGGACTCAAACACGACGAAGCGGCCATTTGCCGAAACCTCGAACAGGCCGCTGGGGGGACCGTACGTGGCAACTCCGTTGGATCGCACACTCGCGGATTCGATCGCGCCGGTGAGCAGGTCCTTGCGCCACAGCTGAGAC
>JAYUOR010000530.1:0-3146 GCA_043760765.1 Planctomycetota bacterium
GATCGAAGCGATCGCCCACGCCAAGGCTGCGGGGACGCGCATCATCGTCGCGCTGAACAAGTGCGACAAGCCGGAGGCCAACCCTGGCCGCGTCAAACAGCAACTCGCCGGTCACGAATTGCTCGCCGAGGAATACGGCGGCGAAGTCCAGATGGTCGAAGTCTCGGCCACACAGGGCAGCGGCATCGACAAGCTGCTCGAGTGCGTGATCCTCGAGAGCCAGGTCGTCGACCTGAAGAGCCACACCGCCGGCCCCGCGTCGGGTGTGGTGCTCGAGGCCGAGGTTCAAGAGGGCAAGGGCCGTGTGGCCTTCCTGCTGGTCAAGGAAGGCACGTTGTCCCAAGGAGATGTGATCCTGGCCGGCGATGGTTACGGGCGCGTGCGCTCGATCCACGACGACCGCGATCGCGCGATCAAGACCGCCGGCCCGTCGATGCCCGTGCAGGTTTCCGGACTTTCCGAACTTCCCGGCGTCGGCGATCAGTTCCACGTGGTCGGTAGCCTGGAAGAGGCGCGCGGCGTTTCCGAGGAACGCGCCCGCAAGAATCGCATGATGTCGCTCGCGGAACGCCGCGCGATCACAGCCGAGAGTCTGGGCCAGGCGCTGAGCGATCAGCACAAGAAGACGATCAACGTCGTGCTCAAGGCCGACGTGCAGGGTTCGCTCGAAGCGCTCAAGAAGCAAATCGAGAGCCTCACTCACAACGAAGTCGACGTGCGCCTGCTGCACTCGGCCTTGGGCACCGTGACGGAAAGCGACGTCAATCTGGCGGCGAGTTCCGGCGCGAGTGTGCTGGCGTTCCACGTCGGAATGAACGAGAAGGCGCGCACCGCCGCCGATCGCTCAGGCGTCGAGATCCGCCCCTACGAAGTCATCTACGAAATGCTGGACGACCTGCGCGCCCTGATGGAAGGCACGCTGGCGCCGGAGGTCTCCGAACAGGTCGTCGGACACGTCGAGGTCCGCGCGCTGTTCAAGTCGTCCAAGTTCGGCAGTGTCGCCGGTTCGCACGTCATCGACGGTTTGGTGACGCGCGACGCCAAGGTGCGCGTGCTGCGCGGCAAGAGCGTGGTCTACGCAGGCCAGATCGCCGGCCTGCGCCGCGAGAAGGACGACGTCAAGGAGGTCCGCGAGGGCTTCGATTGCGGCGTCACGCTGAAGGACTTCGACGCGTACGAGGTCGGCGACATCATCGAGGCATTCAAGATGGTGAGCACGAAGAGGCTCCTGAAGATCTGAGCGAACCCTCGGTCGCCGAGTGGTGGGTTTTCACCCGCCGCCGGCGCCGGTTGCGCCAAGTGCTGCCATGGCCAATCCGCGCACGATTGCGAAGCTCGAGTCACGCATCCACGAGCGCGTGGCGCACTGCCTCGAGTTCGAGCTCGCCGACCCGCGCGTCGGCATGATCACCCTGACCGGCGTGAAACTCTCGCCGGACCTTTCGCTGGCCGACATCCGTTATACGGTGCTCGGTGGCGCGAGTGAGCGCTCGAAGGCCGAGCACATGCTGCAGTCGGCGGCCGGTTTCATTCAGCGCCAGGTGGGCAGCGTGCTCTCGATGCGGCGCACCCCGACACTGCGCTTTCACTTCGACGCATCGTTGGAAGAATCTCGGCGCCTCGATCAACTGATCGCGGGCGCGCTCGAACGAGACAAGGAAATCCACAGCAAGGGCCAAGCCGCGGCGGAGCCCCTGACCGACGCCGAAGACGAAGACTCCGGCGAGCTCGACGAAGCAGAGCCGGGTGGCTAGCGCGGGGCCGGCGAGCTGTCCGCTGAAACTGTCTGTGCCAGCTGAACGCTCGAGGGGTGCGTGGCTTGCGCGTGCATCAGCACGCGCTGGCGCAGGTCCTCCTGCGGCGCGAGGAAAGCAAGCGCCGGCAAGTTGATCGCGGCGGCCCAGAGTTTTTCGTCCGAAAGCGAGAGCGCCAAGTCCAGATGGTGCGCCAGGTTCGCGAGCGCGGCGGAGCGCTCGTACTCGGTGTTTTCGGCCCAATCGTGATGGCAACCCGCCACCGAAATGAATTCGGCCGGGAGCTTCCACTTGCGTGCCATCGCTGCCCCCGCTTCCTGGTGATAGACCTGGAATACGTGACCGACCAGCGCGGGCGTGCAGTCGCGCGGATTCTTGACTTCCTTCGAGAGCATCGCCAGCAGCGCGATCTTGCCAATGTCCTGCAACAGTCCGAGCAGGAACGCTTTTTCAGGATCGACGCCGATCAACGGTGCGATCGAGCGGGCCGTCATCGCGACGGAATGGGATTGGCGCCAGACGTCCTCGGCGTATTCCGAGAGCACGCCCGAGCGCAGGATCGTGCCGCGCATCGAGACCGAGAAGATCATCGAGCGCAGAGCGCGCAGACCGATGCGCACGACGGCGGCATGCAGCGTGTCGACGGGCTCTTCGCCGACGTACAGGACCGAGTTCGCGGTTCTGAGCAGTTCGCTGGACAGCACCGGGTCCGTCGAGATCTGTGAGACGAGCTCGCGGAACTCGACCGTCGGATTGTTGGCCAGGTCGATCACCGCCATGCTGGTCGAAGGCAAGGTCGGCAGGTCCAACCGTCGCGATTCGATGCGGCGTGCGATCCTCCAGAGGATTTCCTCCTCAGGCCCCTCGAGAATCACGGTCAGGGCTTCCTCACGATCGAAGTGCGCGATCCCGCGCTCCTTGGGCAACGCCGAGGGAACTTGATCGAGCGCCTGCCGTTGCCGACTTGACTCGGCGATCGCGAGATCCTGGCGGCGGACGGTCCCGGGCACATAGGTCAGGTCGGCCTCGGGGTCTGCTGCTTCACTGCCCGAGTGCGCCCCCTCAGGTGCAGACGAATCGGTTGAATTCCAGTCGCCGGCCGGTTCGTCGAGCGTAGGCGCGGAGGCAGCGCGCGTGGGGCTAGAACCTCCAAGTCCGAACAGGGCCAGAAAACGGGGCCAGAACGCCATGTGCTCGTTATCGGCGCACTGCCGGGTTCGGTTGAGCGCCACAGGCCCCCCGTCCCGCCGGCGGGGCACGGCAGCTGAGCCCCGGCCCCAGGAATTGCCCGAGCTAAGGCTCTGTCACGGAATAACAGGTCCATTTCGGCGAGCAACCGTCGTCGCTGGCAAGGCGCGCCGACGCAGGCAACCTGCATGGTTTCCGAGGAGG
>JAYUOR010000531.1:0-3138 GCA_043760765.1 Planctomycetota bacterium
CTATTAGAGACCGCAGGATCGACCGCGGACTCGAATCTTCGCAACGTCGCGTTTGCGGCTTTGGAAACGATCCGCAAGTACCGCACGGAGAAAGGCCGCTGGGATGAGTCTCGCACCTCGAAGGAAGCGACGGCGTCCGCGGTGAAGGAACTCGTCACACTTCTCGACGACACCAATCCCGCGGTGCGCGCGCAGGCAGCTCGCGGACTCGGCACGCTTCGCGCCCTCGAGCAGATGCCGCGGCTCGTGCGCTTGCTCAAGGACTCCGACGAAAGCGTGCGCAAGGCGGCGAACGACGCTTTGAGCGTGCTCAACGCTCCCGCGAAGCAGGATTGATCCGCGTGCAACTCAGCCCGCGAGCAACCTGGCGACCCGCAGCCGCAACTTCGGAAGCAGTTCCTGCTCGAACCACGGATTGCGTCGCAGCCAGAGGTTGTTGCGCGGGCTGGGATGCGGCAGCGGAATCGCCTTCGGCCAATGCTCGCGCCAGGCCTGGACCGTGGCGGTGACAGGGTCCCCCGCTTGCGGCATGTGGTAGGCCTGCGCGTATTGACCGATGACCACGGTGAGCTTCACGCTCTTCAACTCACCCAGCAATCGCTCGCGCCACGCGGGCGCGCACTCAGGCCGCGGCGGAAGATCGCCGGTCTTACCCGTGCCCGGATAACAGAAGCCCATGGGCAGGAGCGCGATGCACTTGGGGTCGTAGAAGGTCTCGGAAGACACGCCGAGCCATTCTCGGAGTCGTTCGCCGCTGGCATCGGTGAATGGAACGCCGGACGCGTGGACCTTGCTGCCCGGCGCCTGACCCACGATCAGAATGCGCGCCTGCGGATGCATCTGCAGGATCGGCCGCGCGCCGAGCGGAAGGTGCTTCGAACAGATCGTGCAAGCGCGGACCTCGGCGAGCAGGGCTGCTAAGGTCGTCATGGGTTGACTGGGCTCTCTAGGTGATCGCCAAGGCCGCGGTCTCCATGCATCTTAGGGAGGGTCAGCCTCTCGGCGGCAGCCAGCCTGATCGCAACACGATCGATGCTTCGCAGTCGCCGCCGTCCCAGCTTTGGAAATGTCGCGCGGAGTCCACGTAACCCGCGGCTTCCGCCACGAGGAAATCGCCATGACCGAACCCGAAGCACTGCCTCCCCAAGATCCGGCCCAGATTCCCGCGATCGAACAGAAGGCGGAGCACGAACCCCGCCCGCTCGAACTGCCGCTGAGCACGGATCAGCCTGCGATTCTTCCCCCGCCGCCGGCACTGCTGAGCGCGCCGCCGCCGGTTCCCCTGGCGGCGCCGATTCCTCCGCCCTACTCGCCCGCGCCCAAGCCCGCTCCCGCAGCACCGCTACCCCCGCCCTTCTCGCCGCCGCCGCGCACTCCCGAGCCGGTGCCCTTCGAGCCGGAACCTCCCACCGCTTCGCCAACTCCGCCGTCTGTTCCTCCCGTGGGCGGTGCGACGCCGCCGCCGGGTGCCACTCCCCCTTCGAGCGGTTCCGGCTGGGCGACGGCCGCACACCTGACGAGCCTCGCCGGTCTGGGCTTGTCGTGCCTGCTGATCGGCCTCGTCGGCCCGCTGATCGTCTACCTGGCCAAGAAGGACGACGATCCGGAAGCCAACTGGCACGGCAAGGAGTCGCTCAACTTCCAGATCAACATGCTGATCCTGTGGGTCGTGGCCTGGCCGCTCTACTGCCTGTGCTGCGTGGGCATGATCATCCACTTCCTGCAGCCGATCTACATCATCGTGATGGTCCTGATCGCCTCGATCCAAGCCGCCAACGGCAAGCGCTGGCAGTATCCGTTCACGATGCGGCTCTTGAACGACTGAAGGGCGCGCTAGGATCTGACGCGTGACCCGCGTCGAGCATCCATTGATAGGCATCAACGGTGTAGCCACTTATGGCGACTCCCCGAAGGTTTCGCTCGCCTATCGCTATGCCGACGCCGTGCTCAAGGCCGGTGGAATTCCCGTGATCCTGGCGCCCGTCGGCGGGCCGAGCGACGTGACGCGCCTGCTCGGGGAACTCGACGGACTCTTGCTCTCCGGCGGCGACGACTTCGACATGGAGCGACTCGGTCTCGGCCGCACGCATCCGGCGGCTGAGCGCACGCCTGGACCCAAGCAGGACTTCGACGTGCTGCTGGCGCGCGCGGCGCTCGAGCGGCGCAAGCCGGTGCTCGGCATCTGTTACGGCATGCAACTCTTGGCCCTGGTCGAAGGCGGATCGCTGCATCAGCATTTGCCTGAGGATCGGCCGGGCTCGCGAGAGCATCGCGGCGGAGTGACTCACGCGGTGAAACTCGCACCTGCGTCGAGACTCAGCCGAGTCGTCGGCCAGACAGAGCTCGATGTCGTGTCGCGACACCACCAGGGCATCGCTTCGCTCGGCCCGGCCTGGACGGTCGCGGCGCGCGACGACGAGGGCCTGATCGAAGCCATCGAACGCGCCGACTTGCCCTTTGCGCTCGGCGTGCAGTGGCATCCCGAACTCGCGCCCGAGGGCACGCCGCACGATCGACTGTTCCGCGCGCTGATCGGAGCGGCGGGCGTGGCAGTGGCTCGCCGGCTGGAGTCCGCCGCGGCCCGTTGAGCGCGCGCCGGCGCACACAAGCAAGGTCGCACGATGCAACTGTTCGACCCCAAGCGATTCGGCGCACCGGGCAACGGACTGTTCCACGCCAAGGAGAAACGGCGGCTCGTCTGGATGCTCATCGGCGCGCTGCTGCTGATCGGCGCGATCCTCTCGATCAGGACTCGGGTCGGTGGAAATGCACGACCACAGTCGCCCGAGCACGGGCGCGCACGGACGCTGCCGACGGAAATCTCACTGCCGAAGATCGACATCGCGGCACTCGAGGCGGCGGCTTCAGAGGAACACGCGGGACAGTTCGTCGGTGTTCCGGCGAGCGTGCTCGAAGCAGGATTCGCCGCTTCGGCGCCGCTGACCGACAGCCTCTTCGCCGCGCTCGGCGGCCGTGAACTCACGGCAGCGCTCGCGGCGGAAATCGTGCAAGCTCCCAAGCTGCATCGAGGCCAGTTGCTGCGCGTGCGCTGTTTCGTCGACGAGATGCGCGGCTTTGAGAATCCGATCGACGCCCTGAAGCCGCGCTACATCGTGCGCGGCCACCTCGAGGATGGCG
>JAYUOR010000532.1:0-3135 GCA_043760765.1 Planctomycetota bacterium
TAGGCGGCTGCGAATCGGCTCTGCTCCGCAGCGAACAGGCGTACGGTAGCTTGGACGGAAGACAATCGCCGCAGGACATCTGTCTCGCCAAGCTCGTAGATGGCGGCCTCAGTGCCCGGGCTGCACTTGAGTTCGACGCGTCCGTCGTCGAGATCAGCGAACCCGTAAGCGAGGTAGTCCTCGAACACTTCCTTTCGAAAGCGGTGGAATGGCTCCACGCCGCCGAGGGCATCCCGCGCCGCGGCACGGGAGAGGAAGCGCGTGCTTCTCATGCGCGTAGTAGCCGAGAACAACGTACGACCTGCCTTGCGCGCACCTGGGCCCGTTGCGGGGATGAGAACAGGCTCGATCAGGAACAGACTGGCGAAAAGATCGGGTTCCTCCGCAGCCGCGGTCAGTATGGCGGTTCCTCCAAGCGAATGCCCGACGGCGGCCGCAAACGATTCTTCTCCGCAGGCGACAAGCACCGCCTTCGATACGTCCACGAGATCGACGGCGAATCGCCTCCAGGAAATCTCGGCGACATTCTTCGTGGAATCTCCGTGACCGCGGGCGTCGAGCGCAAACACGCGGTGCTCGCTCGCCAGGCGCTCCGCGATCGCGCCCCAAATCGCAGCGCAAAAGCCTGTCGCGTGGTGCAACATGATCGGCGGACCGATGTCGCCCCACTGCAGGACGGCGAATTCCTCGCCAGCCGACGTGCGGATCCGATGTTGATGGGGAAGGTTCAAGACTTGCCTGCTTCGGTTTGCCGTTGGCGTTGCGATGCCACTCTCTGGTTCGCCTAGCCCCTCTCAGGCGCTGCGAGCCGAATCGATTGCGACGAATTGAACGCCTGAGCGTAACCCTGCAGCTTCGCTGAAACATTGATCGCTCGGAGCGTTACGACCTTGGGGATCCCCGGGCTCAGGTGGAAGTAGTTGTCGTTCGGGACAAAGCTCGGGACATCGATGGCAACGGCCTGACAAAAGCGCTCAGAACGAAAGGTCAGGCTGTAGACGCCGTCCGCTACGGCCTCGACGTCTGCCTTCAGGCCGACGCCGGCGTCCTGCGAATTGGGCAAGTGTCCCGGGAAGTAGTAGTCGTCCGAGAGCGCACGATCATCGTCTCCTTGGTGCAGGCGCGCGATGACAACGCGCTGTGCCCGCGGCCCGAAGCGATAGGCATACGTCGTGTCGAGAAAACGGCCGAGCAGAGCATCGACATCGAATGCTGTTTGCGATCGCGCGGGGACATGGACCTCCTTGCTGCACTCAGCGACCACCGCGTCGCCCACTCCGAGCACGCAAATGCGCAGCGTTGCCAGCAGGGGATTCGCTGTGTCGTTGGCGATATGGGCACGGAGCCCCTCGAGCCCCTCGTCCACCAACCAGACCGCTCGCGGGGCCCAGGCGCGGCGCAAGTAGTAGTGGCTGGCCTTCGGTCGCCCCGCCGAATCGACGAGGCCCCAGCCCGCGCCTTCCCAGAGATCGCGGAAGAACCAGACCAGCGCGCCGCGATTGGCGTTGTCCGCGGCGCGCCAGAATCCGGCGACCGTCTTGAGGAGTTCACCGATGCCGACGCGGCAGTGGGCGTAGTAGCGCTCGCAGTCGGAATAGCGCAGTTCTCGCGGATCGATGCCGAAGAGTTCCTCGACGTAGTGATCGGTGACGTCGGCGAAATCCCAGCCCGTGCTCGCGTCACGCGCGACCCGCTCCTTGTACTTGGGATGGTGCGGCGCGATGAACTCGCCGCCTGCGAGTTCCGCGAGAGCCTGCGGCTCGGGCACGTTGGAGAACGCAAGGCACTCGGAAGCGAATCGCGGCCCGCGCAGGCGTGCATCGTCGATCGGGCGCTGATAGGCGCCGACTCCGAAGTAGTGCGCGATACCTGATCGAACATGGAAGGGCAGCGCGCCACCCGTCGGAGACGAAGGCCAGTACGGAAGATCGGGGCGCAGCTGTGCGCAAAGGGCCGGCAGGCGCTCACCGAACAGCGTGTTCGACCAGATCTCGCGCGGCAGTCCGACCATCGCAGCCTGCTGCTCCACCTCGCTGCCTCCGCACAGGACCGCAAGGCTGCAGTGCGACTGAGTCCGAAGCAGGAATTGCCTAACCTCGCTCTGCACTGTGGCCATGAAATCCGCGTCGTCCACGGGATAGTCCATGTTCGCGAACATGAAATCCTGCCAGACGAGGATGCCGAGTTCGTCGCAGAGTCGATAGAAGTCCGGCTGCTCGTAGACCATCGTCCCGCCCACGCGCAGCATGTTCATTCCGCCGTCGCGCGCAGTCTCGAGCGCAGTGCGGTAGCTCTCGGCATCGGCACCAAGGCGTGCGATGTCGACGCTAGTCCAGCAGGCGCCCCGACAATAGACGTCGACTCCGTTGATCGTGAGTCCGGGCTGCTCGGCTGAGACCATCGCGATTGTGCGGAATCCGAGTTTTCCGAGATCGACCGAAATCGCCGAGCCGGCGACCTGTAACTCGACTCGAGCGGAATAGAGCGGCTGATCGCCGTGCGTATGCGGCCACCAGAGCGCAACCCTGGCGACCTCAGCACGGCCGTGGGCCTTCGATCCGTCAGCCGACGGAGTCAGCGTGAGTTCACGGCGCTGTTCATCGACGAAGAGCACCGCTTTTTCGATCCGCGCCGACGAGGCGAACTGCAGGTCGATGTCGACGATCCCGGTCTCACCCACGACATGTGTCCGTAGATCACGACTCACGAGTCGAGTTTGAGGATGAAGCACCAACTCGACCTCGCGCCACGGCCCCACAGCGACGACGTGCGGGCACCAGGTCTGGATATGACCGAGCAGAGTTGTCCGATACCAGCGCAACGTCTGATGCTTCACGAGCGCGGTGCGCCAGCGCGGACGCGGTCGCCGCTTCAACAGCAACGGTTCGATCGCGTGAAAGCGGATGAGCAGCTCATTGTCATCGCGCAAGAACTCGCTGATCTTCAGCTCGTGCGACAGGAACATGTTTTCGCTGTGAAGAACATGCTGACCGTTGAGCCAGACGTCCGCGATCGTGGCCAGCCCGCCGAACTGAAGCCAGGCCTCGCCCGCCGCAACAGCCCGCGAAAATCGACAGCGAAACCAGTGATCGCACGACCCGAAGGAGTTCTCCTCACCGACCTGCCAGGCGCCCG
>JAYUOR010000533.1:0-3133 GCA_043760765.1 Planctomycetota bacterium
GGCGCCCGCGCGATCCAGAGCGAGGAATCCAATCGCCTGGCCTGGGTGGCGCCCGAGGAATTGGCCGCTCTCGACACGGACGAATCGGTGCGCCGACTATTCGCGCTCGCTTTTTCGACGTAGCGCGCAGCAAAGACGGCTCTGTTCGTGGACGGAGCCGCGCCCCTTGCGCTACCCTCTTCGGCCTTACATTCCCGGGCCCCGCGTGGGCCTGCTCTCTACAACCCTAGAGAATCCGCCGTGCAAGTCACCGTCGAACGTACCGGTCCCTGCGTCGCCCGCGTCAGTTTCACCGTCCCCGCGACGGACTACGACGGCGAAGTCGCGCGACTGCTCAAACAAGCCGCGAGCCAGTCCAAGATGAAGGGCTTTCGCCCGGGCCACGTGCCCAGCGCGCTGGTCGAGAAGCAGCACTGGAAGGAGATCCGCCACGAAGCGCGCCAGCGCTTCTTGAACGAGGCCTACCAGAAAGCCGTCGAAGGCGAGAAGTTGCGCCCCTTGGCGCATCCGCGCGTCGATCTGGGAGAACCGTCGCCGCTCAGCGGCCTGCCCTTCTCCTTCACTTTCGAGCTCAGCCTGCGGCCGGATTTCACGCTCGGCGAATACAAGGGCCAAGCAGTCGACTCGAAGCCTGAGCAGGTCAGCGACGAGAAGGTCGAACAGGCGATCGAGAACATCAAGCAGCAGCAGGCGCGGCCCGAGCCGGCCGGCGACGCCGGCCTGCCCGAAAATGGCATGGCGCTTTGCCGCGTCGAACTGTTCTGCGACGACAAGAGTGTCTTCGTGCGCGATGGCCTGCGCCTGGGTCCGGACACCTCGATGCCTGGAATGGACCAGGCGACCTACAAGCAGAAGATGATCGGCGCCAAGGACAAGGACAGCTTCGACGTCGACCTGACCTTTCCTGGCGACTTTGAAGTCGAGAGCGCGCGCGGCAAGCTCGGCCGCTGCCACGTGAGCGTCGAGCAAGCCTTCTTGGTCGTGCTGCCCGATCGCGCGGAAGTCATGCGCTCGCTCGGACAGGAAAACGAAGAGTCGTTCCTGGCCTTCGTGCGCGAGCGCCTGGCCGAGGCGCTCAAGGAACAGGAAGACCGCCGCGTCGAAAACGTGATCATCGATCGCCTGATCGACGGACACGCGTTCGACCTGCCTGAAAGCATGGTCACGGAGCAAATCCATGCGCGCCAGGAGCAGCTGCGAAAGGAGCTGACCGATGGCGGAGCAAGCGCCGAGAAGGCAGCGGAGCAAATCACCGGCCAGGAGGCCGCCACGCGGGAAGCCGCGATCCGCACTTCGCGCGGATATTTCCTGATCGAGGCAATCGCACAAAAGGAATCGATCCAGGTGACCGAAGAGGAGCTGCTCAGCGAGCTGAGGGGCATCGCTCAGCGCAACCGGGCCAGCCTGGAGGACGTCACCGAGTACTACAAGAAGAACAACCTGCTCGGGCAGGTCGCCATGGAACTGGTTGAACGCCGCGTGCGGCGCATGTTGCGCGAAAGCGCAAAGATCACGACCAGCTGAGTGCCGCTTCGCACGCGGCGCCGGACCGGTCCGAGGAGCGCTTCAGACCGGTTCGCTCGTGCGCGAGCTTGAGTCCGGAGTGCGCAAGCGTTATCTGGCTGTCCCTGAGCCCCTCTATCCACGCCCACGACACGCCCCCCCTACCACGGACGAATTGCATGGACGCGCAAGCCAACTACTACATTCCCTACGTCATCGAGAAGACCGGCCGCGGCGAGCGCACGTATGACATCTACTCGCGCCTGCTCGAGGACCGGATCATCTTCATCGGCACCGCGATCGACGACACGGTCGCGAACTCGGTGATGGCGCAGCTCCTGTTCCTCGACAAGACGAACAAGACCCAGGACATCAACATCTACATCAATTCGCCGGGCGGTTCAGTCACCTCGGGTCTGGCGATCTACGACACGATGCAGTTCGTGCAGGCCGACATCGCCACCTATTGCCTGGGCCAAGCCGCGTCGATGGGCTCGGTGCTACTGGCCGGCGGCAAGCAAGGGAAACGTTTCGCACTCCCGCACTCGCGCATCATGATCCACCAACCGTGGGGCGGCGCCCAGGGCACGGCCATGGACATGGAGATCCAGGTCAACGAGATCCTGAAGCTCAAGAAAACCCTCGAGGAGATCCTTGGGAAGCACACCGGAAAGACCGGAAAAGAAATTTCCAAGGCCTCCGAACGCGACAATTTCATGGATCCCGAGGCCGCCAAGGCCTTTGGCCTGATCGACCACGTGGTCCAGATTCCCGCGGGCAAGACCAGCGCGTAGGATTGATCGAGGCCGTGGCCAGCCCGCAATGCGAGCCCCACGGCCCCCCGGCAACCACTCTCCAGCGCAGCCAATGACCCCTTCATCGAACCGCGGCCGGCATGTCGAGCGCTGCACCTTCTGCGAGAAGCGGCGTCACCACGTCGCCTCGTTGATCGCCGGCCCTCCGGGGGTCTACATCTGCAACGAGTGCATCGAGATCTGCAACTCGATCCTGCAGGAGGAGAGCCGGCGCAGCCCCGAGGCGGGAACGGCCGGAGCGACAGGGGCCGTGGGCGGCGCAGCGGCCGCGGGCGGCGTGGCCGGCGGAGTCCGCGGACGCGCGCTGGCCCCCGCAGGGGCTGAGCGTCGCACGCCGACCCCGATCGAGATCGCGCGCCATCTCGACGAATACGTGATCGGCCAGCAACGCGCGAAGAAGATCCTCGCCGTCGCCGTGCACAACCACTACAAGCGGCTGCAGCACGGACAAAAGGGCACGAGCCCGAGTTCGTCGCTGCAACACGTCGAGATCGAGAAGTCGAACGTGCTGCTGATCGGCCCGACGGGCTGCGGCAAGACGCTGCTCGCGCGCACACTCGCGCGCATGCTCGACGTGCCCTTCGCCATGGCGGACGCGACCACGCTGACCGAAGCCGGTTACGTGGGCGAAGATGTCGAGAACATCCTGCTGAAGCTCCTGCAGAACGCCGACTTCGACATCGAGCGCGCCCAGCAAGGCATCGTCTACATCGACGAAATCGACAAGATCAACCGCACGACCGGCAACGTCTCGATCACGCGCGACGTGTCGGGCGAGGGCGTGCAGCAGGCCTTGCTCAAGCTGATTGAAGGCA
>JAYUOR010000534.1:0-3129 GCA_043760765.1 Planctomycetota bacterium
ACGGCTCGGCATGCGGCCGACCACCTTGGCCTCACGCATCAAGGCGCTTGGCATCGATCGCAAGTCTTCCGTGGAGGCCGGCGAAGGTTGAACCCGGGCCAAGACCGTCGCTGGAGCTACACTGCGTGTCGGCTCACACGCTCTCAAGTTCACCAGAGAACTTCCATGGCCAAATTTGCATCAGGCGGCTTGTTCTTGCTCGTGCTTTGGCTTGTTGTTCGGCCCGCGCTCGCTCAGCAACCCGAAGCGCCGCAGGATCCCAAGCTCGACAACCTCGCGCACGACGCTGGCTATAAGACCGCGGAGTCAGGCTCGCTCGGCGCGGTAGTCGAGCGCGGCAAGGGGTCGATCGACATGCTGTTGATCTCGGGCTTCGGCCTGGGCGCCTCGGCGTTCGAGGGTTTCATGCAGCGCAACGCCACGCGCTATCACATGTTCGCGATCACATTGCCGGGCTTCGAAGGAACTCCGGCGCCGCCGATGCCGGAGGCGGGCACGAGCTATGGCGAGCAGACCTGGACGCGCGCGGCAGTCGAGGCTGTGGTGAAGCTCGCGCAGGAGCGCAAACTCGCGCGGCCGGTGCTCGTCGGTCATTTCATCAACGGCACCCAAGTGGCCGCGCAGGTCGCGCTCGATCATCCAAAGCTCGTGCGAGCGCTCGTCTTGATCGCGGGTTCGCCGCGTTTCGAGCCGCTCGAGTCTACGCCCTTTTGGAAGCGGGGACTGACACTGGAGCAGAAATTCAGCGCGGTCGATGGCTTCCTTGCGCCGCGCTGGTTCAAGACCGTGACTCGCAAGACCTGGGTGGCCGGCAACTTCGTCGCGTCGGACTATTCGCTCGACGAAGCGCGCGGCAAGCAGTTCGCGGATCTCGCCAACACGCTGCCCCTGCCAGTTTTGATCCGCTACCTGTGCGAATTCCACGCTTCGGATCTGAAGCTCGGCCTCGAGCATCTCGAGCAGCCCTTGCTGATGATCCAGCCGTCGATCACCGAAGCCCTGCGCGCCGACAAAAAGCGCGAGTATCTGACGAGCTTTTTCAAGGAACCGTGGCAAGGCATGTTCAAGGATCGCGCGCACACCGAGACGATGTTCCTCGACAACGCTGGAATCTTGGTGATGGACGACAAGCCTGCCGAAGTCGACCTTGCGATCGCCAAGTTCTTGGAGCGCAATTCCAAGTAGCCGACGGAGTCCGGAAATTCATCCGCGCGAACGACCGCGAACCGCACGCGCGCGGGCCGCGGAGTCGATGAACCTCAGACGTGGCTCGCTATTCTTCCGCTCTCAACGGCTAGCGCCCCGCGTCCACGTGACGTTCCAGGAGCAGCAGCGCCGAGGCTTTGCCGTTCTCGCGCGCGTAATCCAACACGCTCTTGCCCGCGTGGTCGCGCGCTTGTGTCGAAGCGCCGTGGCTCAGCAAGGTCTTCATGCTGCGGTCATTTCCCCAATCGACGATCGCGGCGATCATGAGTGCCGTGCGGCCTTCTTCGTCGGTGGCCTCGGTGCGCGCGCCGCCGTCCAGCAGCAGCGCGACGACCGAGTCCGAGCCGTCCCCCGTCGCTGCGATCAACGCCGTAGCGGCGGCCTCGTCGGCCGGATCTCTTGGGCTCGCAACCGGCCGGCTATCGGGATTGGCGCCGCGCGCGAGCAACGTAGCCACCATCGCGGCATCGCCTTGCCACACCGCGATGTGCAGCGCGGGGAGATTCTCTCCTGCGGGCGCATCGATCTTTGCACCCGCCGCAAGCAGCACACCCACCAATTCGCAATTGCCCGAGGCGGCCGCATGCCACAGCGCACTCGAACCGTCCTTGGCACGCGCGTGAACATCGGCTCCGCGCCCGAGCAACAACTCCACGACATCGCGGCCAGCGTGGGTGCCCGCGGCCAGGATCAGTGCCGTGAACCCAAGCGCGCTGCGCGCCTCGACGCTTGCACCGCGCTCGAGCAACAGCTTGGTCTTGTCCAAATCGCGCACGGCAGCCATCAGCGCGCTGTAACCATGTTTGCCGGCCTGATTCGCATCCGCGCCCGCATCGAGCAGCGCGCGCACGTCGGCGAGGCTGCCGTACAACGCGGCGCGGACCAAAGGCGGCGGCGGCTCGACGTCGGCAGGCAGCTCGGCCGCGCGCGCGAGTTTCGCTCTGCTGACGAAAATCGGCGACGGCCCCGGATGCACAGCAAACGTGAGCGCCATGGTCGACCAGGCACTGGCCGCGTAAGCGATGAACTGATTCTCCCCGTGCGGAAAGCCGGTTTCGAAGTAAGGCAGGCCAGGTCCGCGGCGGCGCGTGTCCACATTCCACGTGCCGTCGGCGAGTCGTTCCTTCATTAGATAGGCAAGTCCGCGCTGATAGCACGCACTGCGCACCGACAAGCCACCCGCCTGGTGCAGTGCGACAAGCGCTTGCCCCGTCGCGTACGCATCGCTGATTCGCGTCACGATCTGCGCCCAACCGCCGTCGGGACGCTGCTCTGAGGTCAGCGCCTTGACGGCCTTCTGAATTCGCTTCGGATCGGCGCCAGTCCAGGCGAGCCCGAAGAGTTGCATCGTGCGCTCTTCGTTGCTCAGAGCCGTTGCCTGACTGAGCCAACCGCGCGCCAACTCGACCGCGCGCGCCACGCGGGCTTCATTTCCGAGCGGCGAATAAAGCTGAACTGCGCGCGACGAGAGCGCAGTGGCCGTCATGTCGCAGTCCTCGAGCGGCGGCCGATGACTGACTGAACGCCAGCGGCCGTCGAGGCCTTGCATGTCGAGCAAGAACATCGCGCGCGCATCGGTGTGCGCGTTGGCCGCAACCTTGCCCACGGCCAGCGAGAGCAATTTGTATCCCTGGCTCAGCTGTGCATTGATGCCGGCGTCCCTTTGCAACACCTCCTCGATCAAGTTCACATCCCACGGAGTGCCGTGCTGCACCTGCTCATCGAACAGCTCGCGATCGACGGCGAAACCGCGCTCTTCGGCAAGCGCAACAGTCATCATCCCAAGGGTGTGGTGATGACACGAAACGCACGAGCGCTCTTCGAACCACTTGGCCGCGCTTTCCTGCAACAGCGGCAGGCTCGCACGCACCGCGGCAGAAAGCTGATCGTCACTGACGAGCGCTGCGGGCTGTGGCGCGGGGC
>JAYUOR010000535.1:0-3128 GCA_043760765.1 Planctomycetota bacterium
CAGCCTTGGGCCGGGAGCACAGATCGTGACACGAATCCCTGGTCTGTGCGCGGAGTGCCGCCCATACGGTGCCTGGCACCGTACGAGCGCTCAGTTGCACATCGAGAAGTGCAGGCCGTTGGTCAGCGTCGTGTTGTTCGGCGCGGGGAAGCCCTGATCGCGACCCCACCATTGTGCGTCGACTGCCGTGCCGGGGATTTGCAGCCCTGGATTCGGGTTGCCGCCGAGAGAGCCGACGGCGAATGCGTTGAAATCGATCGCGTACACACCCGTGCAGTCGCTTCCGTTCGGACTTCCGCCGGAGTTGACGTTGCTCGTGCGCTTGAGTGCTCCGCCAAGACACAACGTGCCACCTTGGAACGGAATCGCGGCTTGACCGTTCAGGCTGTAGAGCAAGAGTCCGGGCTTCTGATTGAGCACATTTGAACCCGTGATCGTGAATCCGGTTCCAGCGACAGCACTGGGAGTTCCGCTCGAACCGATCGCAGGCAGACAACCCAGCGAATTCGCCTTCGCCGTGCAATACGCGAGTGGGTTCTGGCAAGCGCTCTCCACGCGCGCGAGTGCGTAACTGAAGCCGGCCGAGACTTCGGTGTAGACGGTTCCGCTCAGCCGCGCGGGCACATCACATTGCCCCCTCGCATTGTCTCCCCAGGCCACCAGCGATCCATCACTCCTGCGCGCGCTGGAAAGATGAACTCCCGCCGCAATCTCGACGAAGGTGACGCCGAATGGAAGTGCGGGCACATCGCACTCGCCGAAACTGTTGTTCCCAAAGGCCACGACCGAACCGTCGCTGAGGCGAGCGAGCGAGTGCTCATCCCCGGCGGAAGCTTCGACGTAGGAGAGCCCGACGGGAAGTACGGGGACATTGCACTGGCCGTCCATGTTGCCTCCGAAGGCAACAACTGCCCCGTCACTGCGACAAGCGAGGGAGTGAATCCTCCCCGCGGCAACTTGAACGTAGGTGACGCCCGCCGGAAGTGCCGGAACGACGCATTGACCGAAGGCATTCCAACCCCAGGCAACAACGGCCCCATCGCTGCGGCGCGCGAGCGAGTGTGAGACTCTTGCCGCGATTTCACGGTAATCGACGCCATTGGGCAGCGCGGGCACATCGAGGTTGCCGATTCCGTTGTCCCCGAAGGCGATGACCGAACCGTCGCTGCGACGGGCGACAATGAACTGATCGGCGGCCTGAACCTCGACGTACTCGAGGCCATTGGGAAGAGAGGGCACGTTGCACTCTCCGAGCGTGTTGTCTCCGAAAGCGACCGCCTTCCCGTCACTACGGCGCAGCGTCGTGTGGTAGAAACCGGCCTCGACCTCGGTGTACGTCAGCCCCGCGGGCAGAGCCGGCACATTGCATTGGCCGTTGGTGTTGGTGCCCCAGGCCCGCACAGTTCCGTCGCTGCGAATCGCAACGCTGTGATTGGCTCCGCCGGCGACCTTCACGTAGGTGAGGCCCGGTGGAAGCGCAGGCGCAGTTCCCTTGCCGAAAGAACTGTCGCCCCAGCCCACGATCGAACCGTCGCTGCGAATGGCGAGCGCATGATTCCATCCGGCCGCGATACCCACATAGGTTTGACCTGGGGGTAGCGCAGGCACATTGCACTGACCGATGTCGTTCCGTCCCCAGGCCACGACCGATCCGTCGCTGCGGCGGGCAAGGGTGTACTCCGTGCCGGCGGCGACTTCGACGTAAGTAAGTCCGGCCGGGAGCGGAATGACGTTGCACTGATAGGCGTTGTTCTTGCCCCAGGCCATGATCGATCCATCGCTCAAACGCGCGAGGCTGTGGCGGTCCCCTGCGACGACATCAATGTAGGAGAGACCGGGCGGGGCCGGCGGCACAGTGCACTGCCCTTGGCCGCTTGCCCCCCAGGCCAGCACCGCGCCGTCACTGCGCAGTGCGAGGCTGTGATATCCGCCAGCGGAAATCTTGGTGTAGGCGAGGCCGGCCGGGAGCACGGGCAGGATGCATTGAGCGTAGACGTTCTGCCCCCAGGCAACGACGGCACCATTGGTGCGCAGCGCAATGCTGTGCATTCCGCCAGCTTGGACATCGACGAATGAATCGTCGGTCAGTCGGCTGTCGAGCACTTGGGAGCCCCAGCCGACGATGCCGGACTGCGCGCTCGCGCTGCCGGAGAGGCCCGCGAGAAGAAACAGTGCCGTGGACAATGAGACGAGCGAAGTACGGACCATGGGCGAGATTCCTGCCGGTAACTTCCTTTGGATCGGAGCCAATCGAAAGTAACCCCAGGGTCGGCAGCCGTAACGGTCGTATTCCGAAATCGCGACCGCAACGCCGACCGCGCCGAGCATTCGATTGCGACCGCGGGCCATACGCCTGGGAGCGGAGCGAGTGCCTGGTCGCTCAGCTGGTCTCGGAACGCGCCGAGCGGCGCAGGTAGAAGACCAACAAGACGACGCCGAAAAGGCCGAGCAGTACCCCGGCCAGCAACTTCTGGCCGCCCTTGATCAGGCTCTTGCCCATGCTCGATGAAGGCGTGTCGACGAGTTCCATCGAGCGCGCGAGCATGTAGGGGAAAGTCACGATCGCGTGGTTCTTGTTTTCGAATGCCACCGTGCGGAAGAACACACCGGAGATCTTGACCGTGTCGGCTTGGACCTTGTACGGCGGCGGATCGCCGATCAGGTCGCAGACGACGGCTGTGTCGTGATCGAGCTTGAGCACGACGCGCTCGATCTGCATCACGTTTCCGATTGGAGTCTTGAGCCGTACCGTTTCCTTGCCCGTCACGTAACCCTGCGCGCTAATCCACGCGCCATGTTGGGAAGTCGGGTCCGAAACGCTGCGCGCGACATCGATCGGCGTCGGCTGTTGGGCGGCGACATCGTTGGGCTTGAGCTCGAGCAGCGCGCCGACGAGTTCGCGATAGCCCGCCGTCTCGGCGAAGTCCGTGCCGTCCGGGCTGTCCTTGGCCGCGACTTCGAACGCCGAGCGCACGTGGTCGGTGGAAGGCGCCTGCAAGGCGAACAGCCCGAGCGCAACGATGAACCGAGTCAACCACATGGGGCCGCAAGTGTAGGTTTCGAATCGGCAAGTCAGCTGCCAGGCACTATTTTTTCACGATTCGATGTAGCGCGCTAAACGCGCCGCG
>JAYUOR010000536.1:0-3126 GCA_043760765.1 Planctomycetota bacterium
GGATGCTCCTATCGTTCAAGACTGGCAGGACTGCCTGCGCACAAACCCAGGCGATTCTCGGCGCGACCCGCGAAACGGGCAGTCTCCAACCAAGCGCACGAATCTACCAGGAGCGAGATCCTGTAGTCGCGCGCGAATGCGACGCGGCCAAAACTCGCACTGCGATCGCCAAAGAAGAACAAGCGGGCCTGCACTTGAAACTCGTCAGTGTGTACGGGCCGCCAAGGCGCCCAGCAACGCTCCCTGCAACGCGGGGTCGGCAGCTGTGCGGCGCGAGCCCAGACGTTCCACCTCCGCCGTTCCACCCCACTCGCCCAGGCAATAGCCGACGCGCCGGACGTCGACCGGCCACGCGCCCTTTGGCGGACGTTCAAGCTCGATACGCAGCGAATCGATACCGGAGACCTGCAGGATCAACGCGCCGGCAAGCGCGCTGCGATGGAATGGTGCCTGCCAAAGCGCGCTGCGCAGAATCAGCAGAATGGACGGATCGCGGCGCGCGCACATGGCCTTGGCGATCTGGATGTTGACTGCGCGCGCGTCCTCGAGCGGGAACATCTCGAACAGGCTCTGCAGTTCGGCGTTCGCTCCGATGCGCATAAGGGCCTGAACGTAGTGCTCGCCGCGCGACGAGCGCAGCAGACTCTCGGACAGGCCCGCGTGCAGCGCGGCCGACTCGCGCGACTCGCCTGCGCGCGCCAGTTCGATCGCGGCACTCAAACGCTCGTCCACGCTCAAGCTGTCGACATGCTCGAGCAACAATCGCGCGATCTCGGGCAGATATGCCAGTCGCGCAAGCCCGTCGACCAGCGCCGTGCGTTCGACACTAGGCTCGCCATCAAGAGTATTGCGCACGGCCTCGATCGAGAGCACGTGCCCCAAGCGCATCTGCGCGATCAACGCCGCCGCGCGCACGCGATTGTCATTGTCACTGCTGAGCGACTCGAGCAGGTCGACGTAACGCAGCTCGCGCGTTCCGCCCAGAGTTTCGGCGATGCGTTGGCGCTTCTCTGGGTCAGGCGAGGCGATGTCGAGTTCGAGCAGCGAGAGTCCTTCGAAGTTTCCGGAGCGCACGAGCAGCACCGCCGCGTGCGCCGAGAGGTCCGGAAACGCGCGCGCCTGTCGCAGGAGTTCGACGGTCAGTCCTTCGAGCCGACGGTCATCGATCTCGTAGAGCAGCTGCGCCCACTCGGCCTGATCCGCCGGAAACCAGACGCCGGCCTGGATCATGCGATCGAGTTCGCTCGGGATCGAGTTGACTACCGCACGCAGTCGCTCGGGCGAACCCTGTGCCAGCGCGATCTCCAGGAAGTGATCTGCGCTGCCGACGCGTTGTAGCTCGCTCGCCGCGCCGTAAACGAGCGCATCGAGGAAAGTGGAATCCCCCGCCAGGCCGGTCAACAAACGTGTGCGCCAGGGCTGGCCGTCGACGAGGCCATAACGGCGCGCGGCGTCCCAGCGCAAGCTGAGCCAGACACGCCCGCAGGCAAAGTTCGGAGCAGCCAGCGGGTCCGTCGCAAACAGGCGCGCGAGTTGTGCCGTCGCGGGATCGGCCGCGCCGGGCTCGCATTGTTTGGCGAACACAGTCTGCGCGTTTTCGTCGGGCAAGCGCGCGAGCGAAAGCAGTGCGCCCTCGCGCACTTCGGCGACGCCAGACCGCGCCAGTCGCGCGAGAAGATCCACGGGGGCAAGGCCGCCTTCCGCAAGTCCAAGCAGCGCGGCCTGGCGATCCGCAGGCGCGCCCTCAACAACCCAGGACTCGAGCCGCGGGCCCATGCCGCGCTCAGAGGAGGCTCCCAATGCAAACAAGGCGCCGGGCCGCAGGTTGGCCTCCAAACCGCCCGCCAAGGCCGCGAGCGCGAGTTCCGCGGAGTGCGCGTTGAAAGAGGCCCGTTGACTGCGCTCGAGGAGCTCGCGCAGCTCGGGAGGGAGCTGCGCGGGAGCGCGAGCGCTATCGGCGTCCTGAATCAAGCCTGCGCCACGCACGGCTGCCCGCGCGGGGGGGGCAGACGAGGCCGGGGACACGGCGAGGGGCAGCGCCAGCAGAGCCAGGAGCAAGATCAGTGGCTTTTGGGGGCGCATGCGGGAGGGGGCGTATCGGCTTTTCGAGCCAAAGTGCTCGATGGCGACCCGGCCAAGATCCTCCCCGGACTTGAGCGAGTCAACCGCCGTCCCGCATCCAAAGCGTTTTCACGGCTTTTCGCGGCCGGGCTGTGCGGCTGTCTCACGGACCGGCTCGGCCGGCGAGCCTTCGACAGCCCGTTGAAATTGGTCCGGAGCGAGGCAAGGCGTTCACCTGCGATGTTGCGTCCGGCGCGGAAATGGGCCCGCGGGCGTCCTTCCGGGCCGCCGAGGCCCCATTTCCGCGCGCGACGCAACAGTGCAGAGCGCCTTGCCGCCTCAAGAACTCCTTCTCAATGGGCTGCCAGGTACAGGACGATCTCGCGCCGTTCGTGACCTAGGGGCACGAGGACGTTCACGGCCACTCGCCCGTCGTTCGAACGCGCACGCACCTCGCCGGCCGTGCCCAGGGGCAGGCCGCGAAGCTCGAAACGGCCCTGATCGTCGGTGCGCGCGGTCTGGCCGCCTGGCCCCGCAACGCTGACACCGGCCGCGGGCGCGCCGCTTTGCAGGTCGATCACGCTGCCGCAGACGATGGCGGTGCCCTGCGCGGGCAAGCTGGGCTGACTGGCTTCGCCTGGCGATCCGGACTCGCCTTCGTTCTGGCAGGCGCACAACAAAGCGAGCAGTGCGACCAGGGTCGTCGCAGCTGCGCCGCTGATTCGAAGGAGTTTCATGCTTCCGGCTCTCCAAGCAGCGCGACGACTTCGTTTCGTCGCTGGTCGCGCAATTTTTCGTTCGAGGCTTCGAGGTTGAGGCGCAACAGCGGTTCCGTGTTCGAAGCGCGCACATTGAACCACCACCATTCCTTCGCTTTCAGGTCACCGTACTCGACCGTGATGCCATCGAGTTCGTCCTGGCGTCCATCGGCGTAGCGCGCCTTGAGCAGCGCGATCGCCGCCGGCTTGTCCGCGACGTGAAAATTGATTTCGCCCGTCGAGAAGTAGCGCCGCAATCCCGCAACGCGCTGGGACAGGGGAATGCGCGGCTCGCGCGAAAGAAAAT
>JAYUOR010000537.1:0-8111 GCA_043760765.1 Planctomycetota bacterium
TCCGCCGCGCGCCGCGCCTGCGCCAGCGCGATGGTCACGTCCGTGTCGAGCGGCAGGTGCGGTCCGTGGGGCTCGGTGCAGCCGATCGGCAGCAGCGCCACCAGATTCTTCGAGAGCAGCTCGCGCGCCTCGGTCCACGTGCATTTGGCCCACTCGGTCATCGCGCGCGAGCTTAGCAAGTCACTATCCGTAACGCAGGAGGAAGTCGTGCAGCGCCTTGGCGAACACCGCGATCGTGATCAACCCGATCGTGATTTTCAGCCAGCTCGCGATCTTGCGCCGTGTGCGCAGCCAATCGACCGCGAGGAAGGCGGCTCCGAGCGCACAGCCGACCAGCCAGCCGTGCGTGAATTCCGCGCGCGTGAGGCCGGGGTACCACGAGAGCCAGAGCGCTAGGCCTCCAAGCGCGAGCCACAGGAGCACCGCCGTCCAGAGCAGCGGACTCGCGCGCTTCTTCAGCATGGCCAGCAGGCCAAGCAGCGGGAAGACGAGCAGAGTCACGAAGCCGAAGATGGCTTGGGGCGTCGTTTTCACGGCGCGCCATGAAAGCGCGCGCGGGCAAAGCGTTCAAGTCGCGATCACGCGCTGCTCATGGGCCAGAAGCCAGCGCTTGCGATCGAGGCCGCCGGCGTATCCGGTCAAATCCCCCGACGAGCCTACGACACGATGGCAAGGCACCAAGATCGCGATCGGATTCATCCCATTCGCGCGGCCGACCGCGCGGGCCGCGCCAGGCCTGTTCAATTCTCGGGCGATCTCGCCATAGCTCGCCGTAGCCGCGTAACCGATCGCACCAAGCCTCCGCCAGACTGCGAGTTCGAACGCCGTTCCGGCGAGCACGCAAGGCACGTCGAAGTCTCTGCGCTCGCCGCGGAACCACGCTTCGAGCTCGATGGTGAGGTTCTCGAGGTGCCGATTCGTGCCAACGGCCAAGCTCGAGCACAGACGTTCGGCAATTTCGTGCAACCGAGACTGTGTACGATCGCTCGGCCCGCGCTTGCCGGGCTCAGCCTCGTCGAACTCCAGCAGGCAGATGCCCTCAGCGTTCGCGGCCGCCGTCAGCGAGCCGAGTGGCGAAGCGACACGCGTGACTTGAATCATCGAACGTTCCGCGGCCTGTGCCGGCGTGCTGTCCAGTACTGCGCGGAAAGCGGCGCGCATGCCGCTTTCGGACTCGTAACCCGAGCGCGCTCCGGCTTCGCAGAGCGAACGGCCGGCGCCGAGTTCACGGCGCGCGCGCGCGACCCGCAGCGCTCGCACATGCGCGTGGAACGTGTGGCCGAATTGTTCAAGAAACGCGCGCCGCACTCGCACGGGTTCGAAGCTGCGCGCCGCCAGGTCGCGATCGGACCAGCGGCCCGCGGGGCGCGCGGCGACCGCGTCCATGACTCGCTTGCACAACGCGAGCCCCCCTTCGGTCGTTGCGTCAGGGCGACAGCGCAGGCAGGCGCGCAGACCGGCCCGCTGCGCTGCGCCTTGGGTTGCGAAGAAGCGCACGTTCTCGCGCCGCGCGCGACGCGCAGGGCACGAGGGCCGGCAGTAGATCCCGGTCGTGGTGACCCCGAAGAAAAACAGACCGTCGGCGGCTCGGTCGCGCGTTTCGACCGCGCACCACATCGCCCGGTCGCTGGCCGGCGGCTCCATGGGCAGACTTTGATTCATGGAATCAGCATCGACTTCCCCCCCGATTCCGTCCAGCGCTGTTTGAACTTCGAATCCCGATCTCGAAGTGCGATCCAACGCGGCCCCGCGGCGTAGAATCCCCGCCCAATGAAGATCGTCAGCATCGGCGGGGGACCCGCGGGCCTGTACTTTGCGTTACTCCACAAGCGCCGCCACCCGGAGCACGAGATCACCGTCTTCGAGCGCAACAAGCCCGACGACACCTTCGGCTGGGGCGTTGTGTTCTCCGACGAGACGCTCTCCAACTTCGAGGCGGCCGATCCCGAGAGCTACGCGGAGATTCGCGCGAACTTCGCCTACTGGGGCGACATCGACACTTTCTATCACGGCGTGCGCGTGCGCTCGAGCGGACACGGCTTCTGCGGTTTGCCACGCAAGAAGCTGCTGGAGATTTTCCAGCGCCGTTGCCGCGACCTCGGTGTCGAGCTGATTTTCGAGCGCGAGATCAAGAACGTGGAGGCCGTCGGGAATGCCGATCTGATCTTGGCGGCCGATGGCCTCAACAGCGTGATCCGCGGCCAGTTCGAAGCCGAGTTCCGTCCGTCGCTCGACTGGCGCCAATGCCGCTTCACTTGGCTCGGCACGACGCTGCCGCTGGAAGCGTTCACGTTCATATTCATCGAGAACGAGCACGGCCTTTTCCAGGTCCACGCCTATCCGTTCCAGCGCGGCGATCAGCCGATGTCGACCTGGATCGTCGAATGCCACGCCGACACCTTCGAGCGCGCCGGGCTGGGGCAGGCGAGCGAGGAACAGACGGTCGCCTACTGCGAGCGGCTCTTCGCGCAGTTCCTGCAGGGCCATCGCCTGTATTCGAACCGCTCGATCTGGAGGCGCTTCCCGACGGTCACCTGCGAACGCTGGCACCACAAGAACATCGTCTTGATGGGCGATTGTGCGCACACAGCGCATTTCTCGATCGGCTCGGGCACCAAGCTGGCGATGGAAGACGCGATCGCGCTCTCCACGGCCTTCGAGAAGAAGCACAAGGAAGGAATTCCGGCGCTGCTCGCCGACTACGAAGCTTCGCGCCGTGTCGATGTTCTCAAGGTTCAGCGCGCGGCCCAAACCAGTCTGGAATGGTTCGAGAATTCCAGGCGTTATCTGCACCAGCATCCGCTCGAATTCACCTTCAACCTGATGACGCGCTCCAAGCGCATCACCTACGACAACCTAGCGAAGCGAGATCCCGAACTGGTCCGCAAAGTGCGCGACTGGTACGCGGACAAGCACAACATGTCGGCCGCGGCCGGCCGCATGCCGCCGCCAATGTTCGCGAAGTTTCAATTGCGCGGCATGGAACTGCAGAACCGCGTCGTGGTCTCGCCGATGTGCCAGTACTCTGCGAAGGACGGCACGCCGAACGATTGGCACTTCGTGCATCTCTCGAGCCGCGCGCTGGGAGGCGCTGGGCTCGTGTTCGCCGAAGCGACCGGCGTGACGGCGAAGGGACGCATCACGCTCGGATGCACGGGGATGTACGACGAAGACCAGCTGCAAGCCTGGAAGCGCATCGTCGATTTCGTGCACACGAACACGCGCGCCAAAATTGGCCTGCAGCTCGCTCACGCGGGTCGTAAAGCCTCGTGCAATCTGCCTTGGGAGGGCGACAATCCGCTGCGCGATCAGCGCGCGTGGACGACGATGGGGCCCGACGCCGAACCCTTCAGGCCGGATTGGCCCACGCCGCGCGCCATGGACCCTGCAGACATGGAGCAAGTGCGCGAGGCCTTCGTGCTCGCGACGCGCCGCTCTGAGCAGGCGGGCTTCGACGTGATCGAACTGCACATGGCGCACGGTTATCTGCTGTCGAGTTTCTTGTCGCCGCTGTCCAATTCGCGCCGCGACGAGTACGGAGGCTCGCTGGAAAATCGGCTGCGCTTTCCGCTCGAAGTCTTCGACGCCGTGCGCCGCGTCTGGCCGCAACACAAGCCGATCAGCGTGCGCATCTCGGCCAGCGACTGGCTCGACGGCGAAGGCGGTCAGACGATCGCCGATTCCGTGGTCATTTCGCGCGCGCTCGCCGAACACGGCTGCGACATCATCGATGTCTCGTCCGCGGGCAACTCGCCGCGCTCGAAGGTGCAATACGGGCGCATGTATCAACTGCCCTTCGCCGAGCAGATCCGCTCCGAAGTCGGCATCCCGGTCATGGCGGTCGGCGGAATCCAAGGCGCCGATCATGTCAATACGATCCTCGCCGCGGGACGCGCGGATCTGTGCGCGATGGCGCGGCCGCACCTGCTCGATCCGTACCTGACGCTGCGGGCTGCGGTGCAGTACGGACACGTCGCGCAGAAGTTCCCGTCCCAGTACCTCGCGGTCAGCGCGCGAGCGGCCCCTGCGGAATAGGGCACGGAGCCGGGCTGCATGTCGAACGACGGCGATCGCTTTCCGCTCACTCGCCATTCCGTGCTCGCGCGCGTGCAGAGCGCGAACTTGGAAGTTCGCCAGCTCGGCTGGGAGACGCTGGTCGCGGCCTACTGGAAGCCGACTTACAAGTACATGCGTTTGCGTTGGCGCGCCGACGAGGAATTGGCGCGCGACTGGACCCAGGAATTTTTCGCTCGAGCGATCGAGAAGGGCTTCTTCGATCGCTTCGACCCAAGTCTCGCCCGCTTTCGGACCTTTCTGCGCGTCTGCATCGACGGATTCGCCGGCAAGCAGCGCGAGGCCGAGGGCCGCGAGAAGCGCGGCGGCGGGCAGACGATTCGCTCGCTCGATTTCGAATCGGCCGAGGGCGAACTCGCCGGCCTCGAACCTGTCTCGCAGGAGAACGTGGAGGACTACTTTCACCGCGAGTGGATGCGCAGCCTTTTCGAACTCGGCTTGCGCGATCTCGAGAGCGAGTGCGCGCGCGCGGGCCGCGTCCAGGATTTCGAACTTCTGCGGCGCTACGACCTCGAGGCTTTCGAGCAATCGAAGCCGATCAGCTACGCCGACCTCGCGGCCGAGTTCGGCGGGAGTGTCGCGCACGTCACGAACCGGCTGCACTCGGCTCGCGCGAAGTTGCGCGCCCTGTTGCTGGTGCGCCTGCGCGAGGTTTGCGCGACCGACGATGAATTTCGAGCCGAGGCGCGCGCGCTTCTTGGGAGCGATCCGCGATGAAGCACGAGGATCAGGCCGGGTCCGAACCTCCGCGCACGCGCCGTCTGGTCGATGCGGCGTTCGACCATCTGCGCAACGTCGTCGACCGGCCGGACGTCGAAGGTACGCGCTACGAACTCATCGAAGTCGCCGGCCGCGGGGGCATGGGTACGGTCTGGCGCGCGCGCGATCTGCGGCTTGAGCGCGACGTGGCGCTCAAGGTGCTTTCCGAACCCGATGAGGACATCGCGCGCGAGTTCGCGGCACGGTTGGTAGCGGAGGCGAAGGTCCTCGCGCGACTCGAGCATCCCTGCATCGTGCCCGTGCACGACTGTGGTGTGCTGAACGACGGCCGAGCTTTCGCGTGCATGAAACTCGTGCGCGGCAAGCGCCTCGACGAAATCCTGGCAACCGGAATTCCTGAATCCGAGCGACTGTTGATCTTCGCGCGCATTGGCGAGGCCGTCGCTTTCGCACACTCGCGCGGAGTCTTGCACCTCGATCTAAAACCTTCGAACGTCATGGTGGGGGAGTTCGGCGAGGTGCTCGTGCTCGATTGGGGGCTCGCACGGATCGAATGCGACGCGCGCTTCGCGGCAAACGTGCGCGCGGGTACGGAAGGCTTCATGTCGCCCGAGCAACACCGGGCTGAATCCGGCATCGACGCGCGCGCGGACATTTTTGCGCTGGGGCGGACTTTTTCTCTGCTCGGCCTGCTCGGCCGTGAGCCTGCTGCGATCGCGGCCAAGGCCAGCACCGACCGCGCAGCCGACCGCTATCCCAGCGTGGCCGATCTGCTCGCCGACGTCGCACGCTTCCAGGCCGGCGAGGAAGTCAGCGCCTTGCCCGGCGGTTTGCTTCGAAAGCTTGCCCGCTTCCAGCGCAAATACCGCGCGGCCATCTGGCTGGTGGCGGCCTATGCCCTGATGCGCGTCGCTTTCGAGCTTTTCCGACTGTGGCGAGAATCCAGGAATTCTTGAAAGGCACTCGGCTGGACGCGGAAGAGAACGGGAACGAGGATCAGGCTCGGGCTATTGAAGCGCGCGCCGGTCCAATCACCGCCAAAAGGATGAACATGAACAAACCGATGTTGGGTCTGTGTCTGGGAGCCGTGCTCGGCGCTATCGACGGGGCTTTCGCGTATTTTTATCCCGACGTGCGCGAGCACGGCATGATCACCGGAATCGTGATCGGCTCTATGGGCAAGGGGCTGGTCGCGGGCCTGGTGACCGGGTTCATCGCGCGCAAACTGCAGAACATTCCGCTCGGCATCGTCGCGGGCTTCCTGGTTTTCGTGGCGGTCACGTATCCGATCGCGATCATGAAGAACGAAATCACAGGCAAGGTCTACTTCTGGGAGATCATCATTCCCGGCGCGATCTGCGGTGCGATCGTGGGCTACGCGACGCAGCGCTACGGCGCGGCGAAGCTTGGCGTCGGCGGCTCGAGCAGTTCGGCGCAGGCAGGAGGTGCGCGATGAGCGTGTCTCCCGAGCAGGCGATCGAATCCATGATCGCCAACCTGAGAGAGAAGACCGGCAAGTCGCTCGAGCAGTGGATCAAGATCGCCAAGTCGAGCGGCGAGGAAAAACATGGAGCGATCGTCAAGTTCCTCAAGGGCGAGCACGCTCTCACGCACGGCTACGCGAACCTGGTCGCGCAGAGGACTCTAGGTGCGTCCGACGACACCGGCGACCTCGTGGCCGCGCAGTACGGGGGCGCGCGCGCCGCGCTCAAGCCGATCCACGACGCCCTCGTCGCTGCGGCGAAGAAACTCGGGCGCGACGTCGAGGTCTCGCCGAAAAAGACTTGCGTCAGCCTGCGGCGCGAACGTCAGTTCGCGCTGATCCAGCCGGCGACGAACACGCGCATCGATCTAGGACTCAAGCTCGAAGGTGTGCCGCTCGGCGGCAGGCTCGAGAAGTGGCCGAGCACGATGTGCACGCACAAGGTCCGGCTCGAATCGGTCAAGGACGTCGACAAGGAACTGCTGGGCTGGATCGCCAAGGCGTACACGCAGGCGCAGTGACAAAGGGCGAGGCTCGGCGTGCGTGGGGGGGTGTTACCCTGGCCGTTGGGTCGGCTACGGGAGCGGCGGCCAGCCTCGTCCCCTGTGCCGCCGAATGAGGACTCACCCCGCCACGGCAACGCAGCCCGTTTCCAAGGATTCAAAGGACCTGATCCCTATGACACCTCGCGTATCCAGCGCTCTCTGCTTCGCATTTCTCTCGGCCGCCGCATTCCCCGCGACCGCCCAGATCACGACCCGCGTCAGCCTCGCCACCGGCGGGACCCAGGGCAACCTGGACAGTTTCTCACCGGCCCTTTCCACCAACGGGCGCTATGCCGCGTTCTACAGCGAGGCCTCCAACCTGGTTCCCGGTGACTTGAACGGGGCCGAGGATGTCTTTTGGCGCGATCGCCGCACCGGCATCACCGTTCGGGTCAGCGTGGATTCATTCGGAGGCGAAGCCGATGGCGATAGCTACTCTCCCGCGATCTCCGCGGATGGTCGCTACGTGGCCTACTCCAGCGCAGCGACCAATCTCGTCCCCGGAGACACGAACGGTTTCGAGGACATCTTCGTGTTCGACCGGTTGAGCGCAACCACTTCGCGTGTCAGCGTCGACTCGGCCGGCCTGCAGAGCGACGGTCGCAGCTACTACCCATCGCTCTCCGCCGATGGCCGTTTCGTGTGCTTCCAGAGCTTCGGAACCACTCTCGTCGTCGGCGATGTCGACGGCGTTTCGGACATCTTCTTGCACGATCGCGTCAGCGGAATCACGACACTTGTCAGCGTCGGTCCGGGCGGTGTGCAGGCCGACGCCGACTGCGAGTACGCTTCGATCAGCGCGGATGGGACGCGGCTGGTCTTTGTCAGCAGGACGACCAACTTCGCGGCCGGGGATACGAATGGCTCGCCCGACATCTTCCTTCGCGATCTGTCGAACGGCTCAACGACCTGCGTGAGCGTTGCTCCAAGTGGCTTCCCGGGGACGGCCGGCTGCGCTTACGCCTCGATTTCCGGGGATGGGCGCAGCGTCGCCTTTTCGAGCTGGTCTGCGAACCTCGTGCCCGGGGACACCAACGGATGGACCGATGTCTTCGTGCGCAACCTGGTCACCGCGACGACGGCGCGCGTGAGCGTCAGCACGAGCGGTGTGCAGGCGATAGGGGGCATCAGCAATGTCAACCTGACCGCGGCGCTCTCCTACGATGGCCGTTTCGTGGCCTTCAAGAGCTACGCCGACAACCTGGTGGCCAACGACACGAACGGCGTCCAGGACATCTTCCTGCGAGATCGTCGACTCGGCACGACAACACGCGTCAACGTCGGCCCGA
>JAYUOR010000538.1:0-3124 GCA_043760765.1 Planctomycetota bacterium
GTCAGCGCGCCGCTGCTCGGTCCGCTGCAGAAACTAGGCAGTTTCGCCGCTACGCCATTGGGTTGGAGCGACGATGCCGGCCAGTTCGAACTCGCCAGCGTGGCTGCGGGGAAAGTGAGCTTGCTGGTGCGCTCGGATGAGTGCCCGGAGACGGCCTTCGAAGTCGACGTGCCCCAAGGCGTCGCTCGTGTGGCGGATCTTGAACTCGTGCTTCCGCTCGGCGCGGAAATTGGCGGCCACATCCAGGACTACGACGAGCGAACGATGAAGGGGCTAAGTGTGTCCGCGATCCCGGTGGAGGAACTGGCGCAGTTCGACGAGTCCAAGCCGGCGGGAGCAAGCTCTGCGTGGATCGCTGGAATTCAGAGCGCACAGGTCGACGCCTCGGGCCGTTTCACGATCAAGGCGCTCGCTCCGGGGCGCAACTTCGTCCTGCGTGCGCGGCGCCAATTGGACGGCGGAGTGAAGCAGGATGTTGATGCGCCGGACCCGTGGTCGCCTGGCACTTCGGCCTGCGCGGGAGAATCGGACGCCGAGGTCGTCTACCTGCCCGGCTGCCGCATCGATTTCGAAGTGGTCGACTTCAGTACCGGCGCGAAGCTCGAACACTTCCGTGTGCACCTGGACGGCACTTCTCCAGAGGACCCGTTGCCTCGAGTTGCGCACGTTCCCTTCGACGGCGAGAGTTCAGCGCGCAGCTTCTATCCAGGTGGGCGCGTGACGATGCAGGACCTGCGTGCGAAGCGGGTCGAAGAGAGCGTGGATCCGGCACAGCCCGCGCCGCAGACCTGCTTGGCCACGCTCACCGTCGAGGCGCCAGGATTCGACATCGCCCGCCTCGAGGGTTTGCGCCTGGAACCGGGAACTTCGCTCGACCTTGGAATGGTGCAGCTGCATGCGTTGCCGCTGCTTGAGGTGCGCGTGTTCGACGCGTCGGACAGCGCGCCGATCGCCGGAGCGATCGTCGAACTCAGCGCGGACCATCCGCGGCGCGTCGTCGGCCGCACGCGCTCGGTCGCGACGACGGATGGCCGTGGATTCGCGCGTCTGACGAGTCTTGCCAGCGCGGCGGCGACGCTTTCAGTTACTTGCGCGGGATATGCGCCGCTCCAGCTCCTCACACCCGGGCAGGTACGTTTCGGCGCGCCACCCCTGGACGTGGCGCTCGTGCGCGCCGCGCAGGTCAGCGTGATGGTGCTTGATTCGCGCGGCGCGGGCGCGGGCTCTGTCACGGTGTCGATGCAACGTCAGGCGATGCCCGATGGCATGGCTTGGCGTTACACGGAGATTAGCGACGCCTCGGGCGTCGCGTTGTTCCGCGACATGCCCGCCGGCGTGTTCGACGTCGTCGCGCAGTCGCGCGGCGGCGTGCCCACGCAGACCGCGAATGCCAGCTCGGAATCTTCCGCGTCGACCGTGGTCGTGAAGAGCGGCGACCAGTTGACAGTCAAGCTCCAGATCGAGGCCTTTTCGTCGCTGTCGGGCACACTGTGGTTCGGTCGCGATCCGCTCGCATTCGCGCAGATTTCGATCGAGAGTGGTCCGCGCGGGTTTCGCGATCTGGGGACCAGCATGACGGCCTTCAGCACGGCGCCGCGTTTTTCCGCCGACGGCGATGGAGCCTTCTCCAATGTCGAGTTGCTTCCAGGTGATTACTCACTGCTCATCGAGCAAGCCGGATTTCGCGTGCGCACGCTGCGCGTGGTGCGCGTCGAGCGCACGCCGACCGACATGATCATCGACGTCGACGACACGGCGATCACCGGCAGCGTGTCCGATCCGCGCGGGCAAGCGGTCGCGGGCGTCACGGTCCAGTTGTTCGCTGACCGCCCAGGCCGCCGTAAGGACATTCGCCCGGTCGAAGGCGATTTCCTGATCCCCTTCGAGGACTACCGGCGGCCGATTGCGGAAACGGTCACGGACGCACTCGGTGCCTATCGCCTGCGCTGCGTGCCGCCAGGAGTTCCGCTGGAGATGTTCTTCGTAAGCGGCAAGCGCTCCGCGTCGATTCCGCGCATCAACGTGCCGCAGGGCAGGACGCTCGAGCGCATCGATGCGAAGCTGCCCGACGTGGGCAGTCTGAACATCCTGCTCTCGGCGCCGCTCGCGCCGGTTGGGCTCCACCACGGCGTGCGCATCGTGGGTGTCGATCAGCCGGAGGGCCTCGCGCTGTTCGGCGCGGACTTCGACGAGAACAAGCGCGCCCGTTTCGACGGCATTCCTCCCGGGCAATGGGTCGTCATGGTCTTCAGTCTGAACGACGCCGAGCAGGTCGTCGAGCGCCGCAAGCCCCAGACCCTGCGCGTGAAACCAGGCGATGTCACCGAGTTCTCGATCGGTTGGTGAGGCTCGAAGCGTGCGCGGTCCTTTCGGGGAACTACAATCCGCGCTCGCACTCGACCCGCACCCGAAACGTTCGATCCCATGACGACCCAATCCACGCGCCTTGCCCAGGATCCCGCTCTCCTGGCTTCGATCCCGATCGGCCCGCAGCGCGCTCCACGCGGCAATGTGCCTAGTTGCAAGACCTGGGCGGCTGAGGCCGCGCTGCGCATGCTGATGAACAACCTCGATCCCGAGGTCGCCGAGGATCCCGCGAATCTGATCGTCTACGGCGGCAGCGGCAAGGCGGCGCGCGACTGGCCGAGTTTCCAGGCGATCGTCGCCACGCTGCGCCGACTCGAAGCGGATGAAACGTTGCTCGTGCAATCGGGCAAACCCGTCGGTGTGTTCCGCACGCAGCGCTCGGCGCCGCGCGTGTTGATCGCCAATTCCAATCTCGTCGGCCGCTGGGCGACCTGGGAGCATTTTCGCGAGCTCGAAGCCAACGGGAAAATGATGTACGGCCAGATGACCGCCGGCTCTTGGATCTACATCGGGACGCAGGGGATTTTGCAGGGCACCTACGAGACCTTCGCCGCCGCGGCGACGCGCCATTTCGGCGGCGATCTGCGCGGGCGATTGGTGGTCAGCGGCGGACTCGGAGGCATGGGCGGCGCGCAACCGCTCGCAGCGACGATGAACAACGCGACGTTTCTCGCGGCAGATGTCGATCGCTCGCGCATCGAAAAACGCCTGAAGACGCGCTACCTCGACGTGTGCATCGACGGCATCGACGCGGCCA
>JAYUOR010000539.1:0-3119 GCA_043760765.1 Planctomycetota bacterium
TTCGCCGCGCGACACCCTGGCGCGCATCTCCGAGGTGACGCATGCACTCGTCGCCCTGCAGTACCGCGTGCTCAACTCCGAGTTGCTGCCGGCGCTCGAAGCGGTCAACGTTCGCATCCTCGACTCCGGCGCCTGGAATGCGCGCCAGACGCGCTGGATCAAACGCTACTTCAAGAGTGACGTGCTGCCGGTCCTGACGCCGGTCGGCCTCGATCCCGCGCACCCGTTTCCGCGCATCCTGAACAAGAGCCTGACGTTCATCGTTTCCGTGGTCGGCCACGACGACTTCGGGCGCAACAGCGGCGTCGCCGTCGTGTCGGTGCCGCGCTCGCTGCCGCGTCTGATCCAATTGCCGGCCAGCGAGGGATTCGGGCCCCACGATTTCGTGCTGCTCTCGGCGATCGTGCAGGCGCACATCGGCGAGGCTTTTGCCGGCATGGAAGTGACCAGTTGCGCGGCCTTCCGTCTGACGCGCAACTCCGACCTATGGGTCGACGAAGAAGAGTCCGACGACTTGATGCGCGCGCTCAAGGGCGAATTGTCCAGCCGCAACTACGGCGATGCCGTGCGTTTGGAAGTCGGGAGCGAATGCACCGAGGAGATGTCGGAGTTCTTGCTCTCGATCTTCGAACTCGACAAGAGCGTGCTGTTCCGTGTGCCCGGACCCGTGAACCTGCACCGCATCATCACGATCCACGAACTGTGTCAGCGGCCCGAATTGAAGTATCCGCAATTCGCCGGACGTGTGCAGCCGCGCCTCGATCAGGAGCGCGACCTGTTCGCGGTGATCCGCCGCGGCGACATCCTTCTGCACCATCCCTTCGATGCTTTCACACCGGTGCTCGATTTCCTGCGCCAGGCAGCCGCGGACCCCAGCGTGCTGGCGATCAAGCAGACCTTGTACCGCACGGGTCCGGACTCGCCGATCGTCGAAACGCTGATCGAAGCCGCGCGCCTGGGCAAGGAAGTGACGGTGGTCGTCGAGTTGCGGGCGCGCTTCGACGAGGCGGCGAACATCAACCTGGCCACGCGCCTGCAGCAGGCCGGCGCGAACGTGGTTTACGGCATCGTCGGTTACAAGGCGCACGCCAAGATGCTGCTCGTGGTGCGCCGCGAGGATCGGCGCCTGCGGCGCTACGTGCACCTCGGCACGGGCAACTACCACGTGAAGACGGCCAAGGCCTATACGGATTTCTCGCTGTTCACCAACGATCGCGATATTGGCGACGACGTGCACAAGTTGTTCATGCAGTTGACCGGCCTCGGCCGGGTCGGGCGACTCAAGAAGGTCTATCAAGCCCCCTTCACGCTGCAGAAGAGTCTGCTCGCACTGATCGACAAGGAAGCTCACAACGCGCGCGTCGGCAAACCGGCCCGCATCATGGCCAAGATGAACTCGTTGGCCGAGCCGCGCATCATCCAGGCGCTGTATCGCGCGTCGCAGGCGGGCGTCCAGATCGATCTCGTCGTGCGCGGCCTATGCTGCCTGCGCCCAGGCGTGCCCGGCGTATCGGACAACATCCGCGTGCGCTCGATCGTCGGCCGCATGCTCGAACACTCGCGCATTTATTGCTTCCACGCGGATGGCGAGCAGTTGGTGTTCTGCTCGAGCGCGGACTGGATGCAGCGCAACTTCTTCAGGCGCGTCGAGACTTGCTTCCCGATCGAAGATGCGCGCGCCAAGGAGCGCGTGATCGCGGAAGGCCTGGAGTCGTATTTGCACGACAATCTGCAGGCCTGGTCGCTGTCCAGCGATGGACGCTACCGGCGCGTGAAACCGGGCCGCGAGAAGGCCCGTTGTGCGCAGGCCGATCTGCTGGAGAAACTCTGCGGCTTGAACAATGACGGGCTCGATGCCGGCGTCGGCAAGGATGCGCGCCTGCTGCTCGAGGCCCACACGGCTGAGGGCATGGCGCTTGAGCCCATCCGCGGGGAGGTGGCGCTCGACACCGAGCTTGTGGATTCGAGACCGCAGCGCCGAAAGCGGCCCCCGATCGCGGCCGCGATCGAGTCGGACGGCGCGTCCGAGCCTGACGCGGAGCTCGAGCGGCAGCGGCGCGCGTAACAGGCGTATATTCGCGAGGGAATCCTGCAGCCTGCTACGCCAGGCTCGGCTTCGAGACCCGCAGCGCCTCTCGACGATGCCCCCAGGCTGCCGGTTCGCCAGCCTTTGGAGGCCCCGCCGGAAGCGAGTAGGGGTACAGTGTCAGCGGCCCTGGCTTTGGCATTCGGTGTCGAAATTCCGGACGAAGACACCTGCAACCGGTCTCGACTTTCCTGATCAAACGCTTCCCAAGCGCGCTGCGCTGCAGCGCCTCTTCGAACATGCAATTCGCAAAGAGTCTCGTTGTTCTGGCAAGTGTCGTCCTGGCCTCGAACGCGACGGCCCAGACGATTAGCTATCCCAACTTCAACAGCACCACGGGCCTGACGCTCAACGGCAACGCGGCCGCGGCCGCTGGGGTGCTGCGGGTCACGCCGTCGGCCAGTGGCGCGAAGGGTTCGGTCTTCAACAACGTAGCCATGGCGGTCAACGGGAGCTTTGAGACGACGTTCGCCTTTCAGATCACGCTGCAATCAGGCGGCGGCGCGGACGGCATGACTTTCGTGATCGCCAACGACCCACGCGGCGCGACCGCGCTCGGCGACACCGGCACGGAACTCGGCTACGGCTACATGGTCACCAGTCCGCCGTCGCTTTCGATCAACAATTCGCTGGTGGTCGAAATCGACACCTGGCTCAGCCCCGGCGATCTCAGTGCCAACGAGGTCAGCGTGCAGACCGGCGGAAGCGGCGACAATCACGCGGACGCCGGCTATTCCATCGGCAGAATCACGCCCGCGATCAACATGAGCGATGGCCAGGTGCACGTGATGCGCATCAGCTATGTCCCCGGAACGCTCAATGTCTACCTCGACAACCTCGTTACGCCGCTGCTGAGCGTTCCCTGGGACTTCAACACCGGCGGCACGTGGGTCGTCAGCGGACAACCCGTCGGCGGACTCAGCTTGATCGGCGGCACTTCGGCGTTCGTCGGCTTCAGCAGCGCGACAGGCGGCGCATGGGAGAACCACGACGTCATTTCGTGGGACTGGACCAGCTGCCCCGGGGCGATCGC
>JAYUOR010000540.1:0-8094 GCA_043760765.1 Planctomycetota bacterium
CCACGACTCCGCAGCCGGATCTGTACTTTGGGTGCGAGGCAGAACTCATTTGGACAGACGGCACGACGAAGTGGTGGTCCAACCTGCAGTCGGAGTACAGATGAAGAAAGTCATCCTGACGGGCATCCCAAAATCACCAGGGTTCGCATTCTGGGAGGGACTTCGGCAACTGGTGGCCAGCGCCAAATTCGCCCCTGCCTTGCTCCTACTTCTCGCGACTTCCATTTCGGCCCCATCGACGTCCGCGCAATCGCAAGAGCAGCTGTATGGTTTGCGGATAGGTGCACCGTTCGTCGGTAGCGGCTTCGACTTGCTGGATCCGATCACCGGGGCCGTCCAGCAGGCGGTGCCGATCAGAGGATCTTATTCGTCAAGTCTCGCATTTTTCGGGCTTACTTACGACGGGCAGCGCTTGCGGAGCATCGCACTGCCAGTGGGAACCGTCACTAGTAAGATCGGACAGATTCTCCAGGCGGATGGCGCAGTGGAGGATCTCTGGACAACCGGCATCAAATGGGGTTGGGTAGGAATTGAACGCAATCCTGTTAGCGGCAGGGTCTATGTAGTCGGCAGGTTGTCCCCACCGCAGCAGACACAGATGTTTCTCTATTCATATGAGCCCAACTTGCATCAGCTAAGTGTGATCGCCCCCATTTCCGGTCCATTTCCAACCTGTGATTCTTTCGTCATATCTCCGTCGGGTCAAGCGTTCGTTTTCAACGCTATTGGTCCGGGCATCTACACGTTGGATCTCCACACCGGCGTAACGGCCTTCTACGGCGCGTTGACACTGCCAAGTTTCACAGGCTACCTGTTGGACGCAGCTTTCGATTCCAGTGGCGCGCTTTGGGTCAGCTACGAGGACACTTGGACGCATGCGGAGACCGGCATTTACAAGATTGACTTGGCGACCCTAGCGCACACGAAGATCATCGGGCTCAATTCGGCGTACTGTGGCCTGGCCTGGGGCCCCGTCCCCGCAGTGACTTCATACTGCACCGCCAAGCTCAGTTCGCAAGGCTGTACTCCTTCGATAAGCGCGTTGGGCTATCCCTGCGTCGTAGCCACGAAGGGCTTCACGATCCAAGCCACTGACGTGCCCAACCAGAAACAGGGCCTGCTGATCTACTCCACGTCAGGCGCACAATCCGTTCCCTTCCAGGGCGGGACTCTCTGCCTGCGAACTCCAATCCGTCGCACGCCGACGAAATCGTCAGGCGGCAACGCGCTGCCGGCGAATGATTGCACAGGCACGCTGAGCATCGACTTCAACAAGCATCTTTACGACACGGGCTCAACCAACGTTCCTCCGGGCCCGCCGTTGCCTCCGGGCACGAACGTGTGCGCCCAATGGTGGGGACGCGACCCGGGCTTCAGCCCGCCCTTCGACAGCATGCTGAGTAACGCGATCCAGTTCGATCTCGCGCCGTAAGCGAGTCACCGCCCAGAAGCAGCGCGGACTCTGGCCGTCTACCTCGATGGCTTGAACGTCCTGTCACCAGCTTACGAAGTCTCGAATACACGGCTCGTAACTACGGCGTGTAGCGGTAGAGCTGCAAGTCGTATTCGCGCGTCGGCTGCTCGCGAAATTTCAGCGCGCGGCGTGGCGCGAAGTCGTCCAGCAAACGGATGTCGCCAGGCTCGAACGGCACGCTGCCCAGAAGCACAAGTTTGTCGCCGAAGCGCGCCGCATTTTCCGCCGTCGCCTTGGTCCGCGCAGCGTAGATCCCCGTGACCACGTACACCGGTTCGCGCGCGGCTTCGAGCGCCGCACCAAGTTCGCGACCGGAGATGTTCTCGAAAGCCGGTCGCCCGGAAATGTGCAGGTAGTATCCGAGACTCGGTTCGCCGAGCACGATCACGCGACTACCAGCCGGGATCTTTTGCTCCAGCGCGATTGCGGCGAGCCTCTGAGCCTGACCAACTTTCCACGGATGGCTCGGATCCATGTCAAGCATGCTCGCCATGCCGACGACCAGCGCGACGAGGGCTGTGACCAACGCGCCCCGGCCTGAACCCGTCTGTGTCGACAAGCGCTCGACACGCCCCGCGATCCACGCGCCACCGCCAAGACAGGCTGCGATCGTGAACGGCAGCACCAAACGCGCATAGGGATGATAGAGCGGCGTCAGGATGAGCCAGACGAGCATCCAGACCACCAGGACCGTCGTGCGCAAATTGCGCTCTTTGCCGAGCAAACGTGGAAGCGCGAGCACGGAAAGAATGCATGCGGTTCCCGCGATGCCGACCGTCAGCGCAAATACTCCGATGAGTCCGATCGTAGCCGCAAGCGAGCGCGACAGCGGATAACGCGCTCGCGCGACGAGCACGGCGGCGAGCAACGCGACGACGGTGCCCGCGCGGCTGAACGCACCTTCAAAATACAACTGGTGCAGTCCCTGGCGCAACAGGTTGTCGATCCACGCGCCCTCGAGCATCGTCTTCTGATACGCCATCAGGCCGCGATAGCCGCCCGGCTGGCCTTCGACATACAGCGCCCAGGGGACATAGCACGCGGCCGCGACGAACGCGGACACGCACCACAGACCGAGCAGACGGAGGCCGTCGCGACTGCGCCCGCGCAACGTCTCCCACAGATCGGGAACCAAGCTGGCTCCAGCCATCGCCAGCGCCAGCCAGCCGTGATACTTCGTGTTCCAGGCGACGCCGACCGCAAGGCCGGCGAGCAAGGCGAGTTTCAGGCTGCGGCGTTCAAATGCTTCGATCAGCGCATAGATCGCGATCAGGAAGAACAACGCGAAGGTCACATCGGTCAAGCCCGTGCGCGAAAGCGTCACGTGATACTCGTTGAAACCGAGCAAGGCGCCAGCCGCAAGGCCGGCCGTCGCTCCGAACCAAGCGCGTCCGATCCACCACAGCGCGGCAACGGTCAGCGTGCCGAGCGCGACGTTGAGCGCGATCGCCGCGGCGTCGGTCTGCAGGCCGAACACCCGTGCCACGGCTCCGGTCAGCGTGAAGAAAACCGGTGGCGAAAAGCGAAACTCGCCGGGAAACAATTGCAGCGGCGCGCCCGGATCGGCGATGCCGATCGCGCTGAACGCATAGACGCCTTCGTCGAAATGATCGATGCCGTGGGCAAGCGCGTTCCAGGCGCGCAGCACGAGCGCGCAAAGCAGCAACGCGAACAGCACGAGTTCCGCCCTGCCCGGCCGTTTCGCTTCCATCTCCGACATCACTGGTATTCGAAAAGTACCCCGTGCCGGGCGCGCTGCAGCACGACAAGCCCGGGGATCTTCTCGAATTCCTGCGGGCCGCGTTTTTCGGCGACGTAGACGAACTTCACGCCCTCGCTGCGCAGGAATTCGGCGCGCTGCTCCGCGCTGCCGGCAAAGAACTGCTCGGCCTTGGCGCTCTTCTTGTCGAAGTGGACCGTCAGGAAGAAGTGGCCGTTGTAGTTCTTGCCCGGATTTTCGGGCGCGAGCCAGCGATAGTCGAGGTAGTCGGCGAGCAACACGTCGCTCCGCTTCGCCTTGCTCTTCAAGGCCTCGATCGTCGCACGATGTTCCGCATCGAGGAACGTGGTCGGCGCGCGCGGATCGAAGTCCGTCGCTTTCCAAAGACGCCTGACTTCATAGGCCGGCGCCACACCGAGCACGAAGATGACGAGCGCTGCGCCAAGCGCGCTGACGCGCTCACGCCGCGCGAAGTAGATGGCTCCAGCGATGATGCAGATCGGAATCTGCATCGTCATCGGCGCGCGATCGGCATAGGGATAGTAGGGACCCGAAAGGCTGAGCAACGCACAGCCGATTCCCCAGCCGAGCAGGAAACAACTTTCGATGTTGCTCGCGCGCCACCATGCCGCGAATCCCGCGACGATCAGGAACCACGCGACCGGGAACGCGAGCACCAGACTGGCGAAGGGTGCTTCGGGAGGCAGCCAATCGGGAAGCGGCAGGCCCGACGAGCGGTAGACCCTGAGCAACACCGCAAGACAGATCGCCATCGCCGAAAAACAGGCGGCCGTCGTCCACACTGCCGCGCGCACTTGAATTCCCCTGCGCCAGCAGAAGAAAGTGATCATCGCGAAGACCGCGAACAGCGTGAACGCCTCGTAGACGTGCAGCACGGTCAGCGCGGCGCACAGCGCGGCGGCGAACGAGGCGCGCCAGGCGCTGAAGCGCAAAATCGCGAAGTAGAACGCCAACAACGCGCCGACCGTCGCCAGCCACAACAGGAGGAAATGCGTGTCGAACAGCACCTTGAACAAATAGTGGCTGCGGTACGACTCGAAAATCGGCGCGCCGTTCACCGCGCCGACGACTTTGCCGAGCATCCCGCTCTCGCGGATCGCGCTGAGCTGATTCAGCAGCTTGAGGTGCGCGCCAAGTCCGCCGCCGCACAGAATCGCGAGCGACACCCACCACATGCCGCGGCCGCCCGGCAGAAAATAGCGCGCGGTCAAGAAGACGAGCAACGCAAGCAGGAAGGCGAAGAGCGCTCCTGAATAGGAATACACGTCCTCGGGCAACACGCCCAGCGTCCGCGCGAGGGCACCGATCCCCCAATAGAAGACGACCGGCAAATAGGGAGTGCTCGGTTCCGCGGTGAATCGATTGTCGACGAACAGCCCGGAGTCCGCCGACTGGCGCATCCAGGCCCGGTACTGCATGTAGTCCGGCGAGACGGTCACGTTCCCGGTGAACTCAAAGCCCGCGGGCGTCTGCGCGGCGGCGTGCCAGACCGGGAACATGTGAATCAGCGCCGCGAGCAGTGCAACGATCCATACGGTCACAGGCAGCGGCGCGAAGAAGCGCCGCGTCTCATCCATCGGCAAATTCGCGTTCACGAGTGCGGGCTCGTGCATGGGTCGAACAAGCTACTGTCCGCGGCAGGGCGAAGACAGCACGGAGCGAGACCGGCGGTGCCAGGATCCGGTGCAGTCCGTACTCGGACGGAACCGGTGCCTGGCACCGTGCGGTCGGTACCCATGATCCAGCCCAACCGGTGCCTGGCACCGTACGGGCGCGAATACCCGCTCTGCGATCCCGGGGTAGACTTCGTGGAAGAAGTCGAAGTCCACGATTTCTTCAGCGAAACGCTCCGTCCACCACCTCATCCAGAGGCAGATCGAAGCGCTTCTTCCGCACCACACCGAGTTCTCCCCCGGCCGAAGCAGCAGCCCCAGATTGACAGAATTCCAGCCTGCGTCGAAGATCCTGGATTGACTGCCCCATCGCCCAATCCCGGTGCTCCGCGTCCAAACAACGCCGCGATCGCTGAGAAATACACTCTCAGCGCGCCAACCCGCCTCCTTAATATGCGTTTCCTTTTGCTGCTCGGTCTGCTTGCGGCCTCGCTCACCCTTTCCACGCCCGCTTCGGCCCAAAATTTGGGTTCGGTCCGCGTCGCCTCCGGCCTGAGCGCCCCGCTTGGAGCGGCGGCGCCGATCGGCGATGCGCACCGTCTTTTCATCCTCGAGCGGGCCACCGGCAAGATCCGCGTCCTCAAGGATGGTGTACTGCTCGCGACGCCGTTCCTGAACGTGCACGCGAAGATCAAGTCGACCTCCTACGACCAGGGTCTGCTCGGGCTTGCCTTCCACCCCAACTACGCGAGCAACGGGTTCTTCTACGTCGGCTACACCGACCTGAACGGCGACTCCATTGTCGAGCGCTACAAGGTTTCCGTCGGCAGTGCCGACATCGCCAATCCGGCTTCCGGCCTTGTCATCCTCGGCCCGGTCGCCCATCCGGAGACGGACCACAACGGCGGATGTCTGCGCTTCGGTCCCGACGGGATGTTGTACATCGCGATGGGCGACGGCGGATCGACGCTTCCGATCTCGAGCGCGAACGGCCAACTCGGCACCACGCTGCTCGGCAAGATTCTGCGACTGGACGTCGACATCCCCGCGCCCTACATCCCGCCGACCAATCCGTACGTGAACGACCCGAACGTGAACGACGAGATCTGGGACATCGGCCTGCGCCATCCCTGGCAATTCAGCTTCGATCGCGAGCAGGGCGACATGTACATCGGCGACGTCGGCAACAACACGCGCGAAGAGATCAATGTCGAGCCGATGCCGCTGGTCGGCGGCAAGAACTACGGCTGGCGTTGCATGGAGGGTTTCAACTGCACGGGCGACAGTGGTTGCACTTGCAACGCGCCGAATTTGACCTTGCCGGTGACGGACTATTCGCACAGTTTCGGCTGCGCGGTCATCGGCGGATTCGTCTATCGCGGCTGCAACATCCCGCAGCTCGCCGGCCAGTACATCTACGGCGACAACTGCACCGCGCGCGTCTACAGCTTCACCTACAACCGCTCGCTCGGCAGCATCGGCCCGATCATCGAGCGCACTTCGGCTCTTGCCCCGGGCGGGGGTCAATCCATCAACTCGATCAGTGCTTTCGCCGAGGACGGTCTCGGCGAGTTGTACATCATCGATTACTTCGGCACGGGCGGAGCCACCGGCGGTCAGGTCTTCAAGATCGTCAACATGGATCCGCTGATCGACTGCAACGGAAACACGGTCGCGGATTCTTGCGACATCGCGCGTGGGACTTCACTCGACGCGAACGGCAACGGAATCCCCGACGAGTGCGATTGCCCGACGCCGGTTAGCTACTGCACGGCGAAAGTGAATTCGCTGGCTTGCACCCCGTCGATCGGATTCAACGGCACGCCAAGCGCGAGCGCGGTTTCTGGATTCACGATCAGCGCGAGCAATGTCATCAACAACAAGCCCGGCCTGCTCTTGTACAGCAACAGCGGTCGAGCCGCGGTCGTGTTCCAAGCCGGTCTGCGTTGCGTGAACACTCCGCTCAAGCGTTCGATCCCGCTCAACTCGGGCGGCAATGCTCCGCCGAACGATTGCTCGGGGGTCTATTCGCTCGACATGAACGCATTCGCGGTCGGTGCAATCGGCGGAACTCCCGCTCCGTACCTGCAAGTCCCCGGCACCGTGATCGATGCGCAATGCTGGGGCCGCGACAACGGCTTCACCCCGCCGGACAACACGACGCTTTCGAACGGACTCGAGTACACCGTTTGTCCCTGAGACCGGCCGGTGCCTGGATCCGCTGTAGTCCGTACTCGGACGGAACCGGTGCCTGGCACCGTACGGTCGCTACTCACGAGTCACTCGTCGCACTCGCGCACTGACCATCGACAGTCGCAGTCCCGCCCATACGGTGCCTGGCACCGTACAGGCAACTACCTCTGATACGAGCGCGCCATCTCGCGCGTGGCGAAGCGCGAGAAGATCGCCGGCGAAAGGAATGCGAGCGCTTCATCGCCGGGCGCGTCGTGGGACTCCATGTCGAGCGTGTACCAGGCTTCGATTGCCTTGATCACGCGCGAATCGCGGGCGTCGAGTTCGACAGTGCTGGACCAGGCAACTTGTCCCGTCTCGCAGGAGACGAGCTCGACCTGCGTCGCCAGGTGCTGCGGCGTGTAGCAGTTCAACTCGCGCACCGTGCCGACCAAGATTGCGTCGACGCTGAATCGTTTGGAGATTTCGAGCAGCGTGTTCGAGGAGTACCAGCCGCGACGATAGGGTTCGGCACGCGAAATCTCGGCCAGATCGTCAGCGGTAAGTTGGACGATTTCAAAGCCGACGCGCGCTGCCAGTTCGAGCGCCAGACCGTTCTCGAGATCGGTCGCACGGTCCGCGGGCAGATCGCTGCCGGTGAAAGGCACGACGGCGACACGCTGCAAATGGTAGGTAGCGAAATCGGGTGCGGCCTGAGCGCGCGCCAGCGTGTCTTGCTCCCACACGCCACCGTTGGTGATCGCGCAGCCGCTGATGCAGCAAAGCACGCCGAGCAGAAGCAGAGAGGTTCGCATCCTATTGATGCTCGTTCGGTTCGCCGCCGGTCTTGGTCGTGGGCTTGGTCACTGGAGTGGAGACAGGTTCTGTCTTCTCGCGCGCGCCGGTGGCCGTCGGCGTCGGGGCCGCGGCGACAACTTTGGTGGGCAGCGAGATCTCGAGCTCCAGCCACTTCTTCTCGGCTTCCAGACGCTTGATCTGGGCGGTCGTCAGGCGCGCGGCGAGTTCCAAGTTCTGACCGGCCAGGCCGACGCTGGCCAGCTCGGCGGACGCCACGCGCGATTCGAGTCCGTTGG
>JAYUOR010000541.1:0-3116 GCA_043760765.1 Planctomycetota bacterium
GCTCGCAGGGTGGAGTTGCAGCAACGTCCTCAGCGCCAAGCAGTGCTCCTCTGCACTCGGGGCCTCCGACAAGTAGAGCTCCGCGACGAACTCGCGCCAGCGCAGAAGTTCGCGGCGCAGGCTCGGGCCGGCTTGCACCTCAACCGTGAGGTCGACCAGCCGCAGCACGCGCTCATATCCGGCGCGCGCGTAGTCGAGCCGTCCTGCGCGGACGAAGCGAGTCGCGCGATGCATTTCCGCGCCGATCTGGAGGAGCTGCTCTCCCAGGTCGAACTTTGCCCAGCGCTCCGCCGTTAGCATGGAGTGTTGAGTCACGAAAGCGGCTCTCCCTTCCCCACGAGTGCGAAGATCAGGTCGCGGATCTTCGTCCGCAGCTCAGGAGACTGAACGAGCATTCCGCGATTCCCCGCAGACGGTCGAACGTTGATCATCGATGTGTATTCGATGCACTCGCCTTCGCCGAGTCCAGGATAGTAGTTACCGCCCCACAGGGCTTCCTGTCGAGCACCCTGCTCGAGGAGCAACGCTTCGGCATCGGCGTTCAGCTCTCCGCCGAGCGCTACTCTGCTGCGCTCGAGGTCGACGACAAACTCGATCATCTCCGGAAACGGTTGGCCAAGCATTCGTGCGAGATCCTCGCTCTTGATCGGCTCGCTGATCAATTGGATCCGGTTCTGGGATGTCATTGGCTGCATGTTCGGACATGCAGGGGTTGCTGTCCACGAGGGTGTCCCATGCGGATGAAGATTCGTCGCGGCCTTGACCGCCGGCGCGCATGGCATTGCCCGCGGGTCCGAGGAGGTTTGCCAGGAGCCGAATGCCGCACAAGGCAACGCCAAATACGGAAGCAGGCTCGACTTCGACACCCTGGCGTCGAAGTCGAGCCTGGTTCCGTATCCAGTCATTGCAGAGAGCATTCGCCAATTCGTACCCTCCGCGGATGCCCCAGGTCCCCCGCAAGCGCCGACTCAGCGCGCAGCTCGCAGCCTTGGCGGCACTCCTTGGGCTTCTTCTAGGCACGGGCGCCTACACCTTCGTCTACGCCGAGGGCACCGCCTACCTTTCCGACGATCCGCGCGCCTGCGTCAACTGCCACGTGATGCGCGAGCAGTACGACGGCTGGCAAAAGGCTTCGCACCACGCTTACGCCACCTGCAACGACTGCCACACGCCGCACGATTTCCTGCGCAAGTACCTGGCGAAAATGGACCACGGTTGGCGGCATTCAAAGGGCTTTACGCTGAACGACTTTCACGAGCCGATCCGCATCACGCCCAAGGATCTGCTCGACGTGCGCGAGAACTGCATCCGCTGCCACAGCGGAACGGTCAGCCAGATCGCGCACCCCGGCAGCAGCGCGCGCTTCGAAGACAGCGCGGACTGCGTGCATTGTCATTCCGGCGTCGGCCATGGTCCGAGGCGCTGACCAGCGCTTTGCCTGTAACCCCAAGAGAACTGCGTGAAGAAATTCCTATTCGTTGTGTTGCTCGCCTTGGTTGCCTTGGCCAGCGTCGGCGTGCTTTCGCTCCTGAACAACATCCGCGATCGCAAACTCGAAGCGAGAGAGAGCGTGCTGCGTATCGTCGATATCGACGAGACCACGGTCGACCCCGTGCAGTGGGGCAAGAATTTCCCGCGCCAATTCGACACCTACAAGCGCACAGTCGACATCGAACGCACACACTACGGCGGCTCGGAGGCGATTCAGAAGCTCGATTCTGATCCGCGACTGCGCGTACTCTTCGCCGGTTACGCCTTCGCGATCGACTACCGCGAGGAACGCGGTCACGCCTATATGCTCAGCGACCAGCGCGAGACCGAGCGCGTGACCAAGAAGAAGCAGCCGGGCGCCTGCTTGCAGTGCCACGCCTCGAACACCGTCGCCTATCGCAAGGTCGGTATCGAAGCGGGCGCGCCTGGAACGTTGCAGGATGCCTTCCTCTCGGCCAACGGCCGCCAACAACTCTTCGCCGGCTTCGAGAAGGTCTGCGCGATGCCCTACGAGGAATCGACGAAGCTGGTCCAGCATCCGGTCGCCTGCCTGGACTGCCATGATCCCGTAACCATGGACCTGCGCGTGACGCGACCTGGTTTCCTCAATGGAATCGCGGCGCTGGCGAAATCGGACTCCAAGGTGCCGCACCTGCCGAGCGTTGAGCGCTGGCGCAGCGAGGGCAAGCAAGGCGAATACGATCCCAATCGCCTCGCGAGCCGTCAGGAGATGCGCTCCTTCGTGTGTGGTCAGTGCCACGTCGAGTACTACTTCAAGGGCGAAGGCAAACTGGTCACGTACCCCTGGATCTACGGTCTGCGCATGGACGACGCCGAGCGTTACTACGACGAAGTCGGCTGGTCCGATTGGAAGCACGCCAAGTCCGGCGCGCCGACGCTCAAGGCACAACATCCGGAATTCGAGATGTGGAGCCAGGGCATCCACGCGCGCAGTGGTGTCGCCTGCGCGGATTGCCACATGCCATATGTTCGCGACGGCGCGGTCAAGGTCTCCGACCACCAGACGCGCAGTCCGCTGCTCAACGTTTCGCGCGCTTGCGAGGTCTGCCACCACTATCCCGAGCAGGAGATCAAGGATCGCGTGGAGCAGATCCAGAACCGCACGGCCAAGTTGCTGGCCACGGCGGAGACCGCGACCGTGACGCTGATCGACGCCATCGCCGACTCGGCCGCCAAAGGCATGTCCGATGCTCAACTGGAGAGCGCGCGAAAATTCCAACGCCAGGCCCAATGGCGCACGGACTACGTTGCGGCGGAGAACTCGATGGGCTTCCACGCCCCGGCCGAGTGCGCGCGCATCCTCGCCGAGGCCATCGATTTCGCCCGCCAGGGTGAGATCGCAGTGCTGCGGCTAGGCGTGAAGTAGGAGTCAGTGCCAGGCTCAACTTCGACACCAAGTTGGCTATGCAAATGGCGGCGTGAGCGGCGGGCCAAGCGGGTCCGGCGCCGAACTGCGACGCGCGCAATCACGCCGGCCGCCACGACGGCTCAGCGTCCGTCGATTGGGTTGGCGAGCATGTCGCCACAGTAGAAGCCCATGCTGGACAGCAGCTTGGGCTCCAGCCGAAGCGCCGCGCGGTTCTGTGGCTCAAATCTCGCAAGGA
>JAYUOR010000542.1:0-3115 GCA_043760765.1 Planctomycetota bacterium
GCCGCCAGCTCGCTGCGCGCGGATCGCGTCGCTTCCAGAGTTCGCTGGATCGCGGCCTGCTGCTCGCCGGCTTGCTGACCGACGCGCAGGGCGAATTGCTCGAAGCCTGCATCGAGCTCGCGCCGAGACGCGTGCGTCGCTTCCGACGCTTGCTCGCGCACCTGCTGGATCGAGAGCTGCAGCTCGCGCGCCTGCTGATCGACGCGCGATCCAAGTTGCTCGAAGCCCGCTTCGATCCGAGCGGCGAACGAAGCCCACTTGCCGCCGAATTCCTCGTGTTGCTGGCCGGTTTGGTCCGCGAGCAGCTTCAGTCCCTGGCGCAGGTCCTTGGCCTGAACTCCAAGCTGCAGGTCGACCTGTTGGCCGATCTGTTTGACGCTCGCCGTCTGATTCCGTTCCGCTTGTTCGAGCTTGCCTTCGAGCTGCTTGAATTGCGCGAGCCATGCGGCCGACTGCTTTTCGATCTGCTGCTCGAGGCGTCCGCGCTGCTCGCTCACGCCGGATACGATCTGCCCTTCGCTCTTGGTCACACGTTCGCCAAGGCTCGAGAGACCCTCGGACACGGCCTCATGCCGGCTCTGGATCAAGGCTTCGATCCGCGCCATGGTCTCCTGATTCTGCTCGCTGCGCGTATCGGCGATTTCCGCGGCGGAGTGCAACTCGTCGAGCCCTTCCTTGAGCGCGAGTTGCGAAGACCGGTACTGCTCTTTCATGAGCGATGACATTTGCGCGATCGTCGAAGTCAATTGACGCTCGGCTTGATCGACATGCTGCACGACGGCTGCAATTCGCGGCTCGAGCTGCTCGAACTGCCCCTTCATGGACACTTCGACGTGTTTGCCGAGCTGATCGACGCTGGCGGCAAGCCGGAAGATCGACATCGTGTAGTCCGGATTCTCGACGATCTCGACTAGCCGCGTGAGCTCTGCCTCGAGCCGTACGACGTCCTGTGACAAAGTCGAGTTCTCGCTGCGCACCGTGTTCAATGTGGCGCGGATGCTCTGGCCGTCCTTGGAGATCTCCGCAAGTCGCGCGGTCTCGCTCCGGACGACCTCCAGCGAGCCGCGCAGGTCCCGCAACGTGCTGCGCAGGAAACCAGTCAGCAACAGACACAGGCCGACGACGATCAGTGTGCCCGATTGGCCGCGCAGCTCGCTGTGGTGCGCGAACCAGTCCGCAGCTGCGGCCGAGATCTTCGGCGCGGCGAAGAGCGACATGCCGAGCAGCGCGAAAGTTGCGCCGGCGGCCTGCAGGATGGACCAAGTCGGCCTGTCGGCCAGCGGCATAGTGGCCTTGACGGTGGCGTTCGACCTGGCCCGGCGGGCATTCATTGCCTGCGCTTCAAGGGCGGCAGCCTGTGCGGGCTCGACCTGCGTGGGCTCACGAACCTGCTGCGAATCGACGTACCCATCCTGAGTTGCCATGGACTCGGTCGGCGCGTGCGCGGATGCTTCGCGTCCATCGACCAGAGGCGCGTCGTCGCCCCGATCGCCTTCTGAGCGGAGGGACGAACCTGATTCGTCCGGAGCGGATCCGAGGAGTTGAATCAAACTCGTCTGCTCCGTGTTCGTCGCCTCGGGAGCTTCAGTGCGCAGGTTGTTTTCTAGCTCTGACATGTAGTGTCGTGTGCTCGATCAGGGAGCGATTTGGGCGGCAAGGCCGGGCAGCATGCGACGCGCATTCCGTCTACGCCGAGGCTGCCATGACATCGACACGCTCGTCGGCAGGGAACCCATTCGCGCTTGAGACCCAGTGCACTTCTTCGAGCGCATCCTGCTGCGAGCCGCTCTTCGCGGGCGGGTGTCACCCAGGAGAGATCCATAGGGCTGCTTGAGCGGCAGCCGGCGTGGTTTCCGCTCGCGCCCGGAACGACGCTGTGTTTCGCGCACCCGCCCGCGACGGGCGCGCGATCAGATGGCCTGCTCGCGCGAGTGGTCGGCCGGCGCAACGGCTTGCGATTTTCCGACGGCCGTGAGCGAACGCACGAGTTGGAGCCTGTCGAGCTGTGGGAAATGCCGTGCCGCGGCGGAGAGCAGCGTCCACAGGATCGCCTCGACGTGCTCGGTCGGCTTGCCCGCCGTCAAATCGGCCGCGCACAGACGCAGAGCGTTGAGCGGCGTTTCGATCCGTTGGGTCGTGCGCAGCAGAGGCCAGTGCTCGCACGGGAACGCGTAGAAGCTGGTCATCTGCTTCCAGCCCACGCTGAGACGCTCGCCGGCTTGCGCCCCACGCACGCCGCAGCGCTTGACGAACTTCTCGCGCAGTTGCCTCGCCTGGGTGCGCGAGTCCGCGTTGGCGATCGCGCCGAGCAACTTGCCGGCTTCAAAGCGGCGCTCTCTTGGCAGCAGCACGAGCACCTGTGCGATCCTGTGATTCCAGCAGTGCTGCCCGGCGCAGTCCCAGCCGAGTTCGTCGATCGCGTCCCACAGTCCGAGTGCCTCGTCCGCGACGACCAGACGCGGCATGTTCATCCCGCGCGACTGGAGGTCCTGCAAGATCTCCAGCCAGCTTTGTTTCGACTCGCGCTCGCCGCACTCGGCTGCGATCAGCGAACTGGACCCGTCGACGAAGGCAGCGAAGAGCAGGAGCACGGCCGCGCCGGGCTGCTGCACGCCGGCCTTGGGATAGACACCCTCGGCCCACACATACGCGACTTCGTGATCGATCGGTTGGCGCTTCCAGGCGCTGTGCGCCTCGCGCCAGCGTGCGCACAAGCGCTCCACCGCCGCGGTCGAAAGCGGCTCGACGTCACCGAGCAGGCCCTGCAGCGCGAGTTCGAGATCGCCCTGCGCCAACCCGTCGCAGTACTGCTCCCAGAGCCGACGCGAATGCGAAGACCTGCGCTTGGTGAAAAAGGCCGCCAGCCGATTCTCTGCGAGTTCGTCGATCAGCGCCTCGCCTGCACGCGCATCTTCCTGGCAGCTTTGGATCGCGAAGTTCAGCACTTCCATCGAAGCGTTGATCTCGGCGATGCGCCGCTCGCGCTGCTCCTTGTCGAGGTTCTGGAGCTGAGTCAGCTGCACGGCAGCTTGGCAGCGCTCCGCGAGCTGGACGCGCTCCTCGCTCAGCCGTCGGATTTCTTCGCCGCGAGCGGCGAGATCGGCCTCGAGTTCGC
>JAYUOR010000543.1:0-3114 GCA_043760765.1 Planctomycetota bacterium
GCCAGGGCGTCGGGAGACGCCTCGCCCTTCGGATAGCGCTCGAAGGTAAGGTCGTAGACCAGTGAGGCTTCGTGGAAATCCTGCTGCCGTCGATAGATCTGCCCCATCAGGAACAGGGCGTTGGAACCGATATCCTGTTCCTTGGCGTTGCCCTTGACGGCGGCCAGGGCCTGACGCGCGGCGACCAACGCCTGCTCGAGGCGACCGTCATCACGCAGGTTCTGCGCGACGCGCAAGATTTCGGCGGGTCCGAGTTTCGAGCCCGAATTCCCGATCAGCTTGACCATCAGCTCGCGCCCCTTGTTGCCCCACGGCCCCTGGGGGTCGAGCTCGATCAAGCGCTTGGCGGTGTCGCCACCCGCGGTGGTATCGCCCGAGTCGATCTGCATCTCCGCCTTCGCCGCAAGGATCGCAAATCCTGAACTGGCTGACTCCGGCTCGGCGGTCTTGGCCCAAAAATCGTCAGCGGCCGCAATCGCCTCAGGAATTCGATTGAGAGCCTTGAGCAGCAAGGCCTTCTGCAGACTGACCCGCGAAACCAGGTCGGCAACTTCCTCGGGGAAAATCGAACGACCGCGCGGGTCGGCATCGAAGCCTTCGCGCATGTGGTCAACGATGTAATCAAAATCGCCCAGCGCGTCGTCGCTCTTGCCGAGCTCCTTGTGCGACAAACCGATGTGATAGATCGCCTCGAAGTTCAGCAGGCGATCTCCATAGTCGAGGCCGAGGTCCTCGAAGGTCGCGATCGCCATGCCAAACAGGATTTCCGCGTGCTGATCGCCGGCCGGGTAGAAACGTGCGTGAAAGTACTGCGTGCGCCCCAGATTGAAGAGCGCGTTCATGTACTGGACATCGGCAGCCGGATCGTCCACGCGCTTCTCGAGATAGTCGCCAAGCCGCTGCTTGAGATCGGTCTCGGCGCGCTCAAAGGCCGATTCACCCTCGCTGCGAAGCTTGGCCTGCTCGCCCCCATCGGTTGACTTCGAGAGTGCCAAAGTCAGCGCTTCTCCTAGCTGACGATAGGCGTCGGGCAGGTTGTCGCGGGTATTGCGCCCGATCACGGAGCGCGGAAAGTCCGCGACGATCTTCTCCTTGGCGGCGATCACTTCGGCAATCGACTGCTTGCGCTTGATCGGGTCGGCCTCCCGGCGTGCCAGGTCCAGCTTGATGTCAAGTCCGACCGCGCGGACTTCAAGCACCGACATGGGATCGGTCTTGGGGTCCTTCTCGATCAAGTCCATGGCCTTTCCGACTCCGAGGGCCAGGTCGGTCCAGCCCTTGGCGTAGAGCTGGCGCGAGAACTCGCCGTCGTCGCGGCCGAGAATGCCGGCGCTCTGGGCCGCAGCCGGCGCAGCAAAAAGGAACAGCCCCAAGAAGGCAGTGTGTACGATTGTGGTCTGGTGCATCGCTTAGAGTCCGGTCACTTCGGCTTGGCAACGGCCTCGAAACGCTTGCCTGAGCCGAAAGCGTTCGCGTACCGGTAATAGACTTCAAGCGTCAAAACGTTGATCGCTGTGGCATAGATCGGACCGCCCGACAGGGACCAGCGATCACCGGTCACCCAGCCACCGCGTGAGCAGACTTTTTCAGTGTCGTTCTGACTGCCGATCACCGCGTCCTGCATCGCGCGGTTCCATTGGTCCCAGAAGCGGCCGCCCTGGTGCGGGCTGTCAGGACCGTCGAACTGATTGAGGGCAAGGCTGCCGTAGTACCAGTAGTAATAGTCGGTCGAGAGCTTGTCCTTGCCGATCTCCGGTACGTCCTTGACCAGCTGCTGCGCAGCCTTCTCGAGGTAGGGATCGTCAATGTTGTGGTCAACGAACGTGCGGCAAAGCATCGACAGCGCGCTCATCACGCCGGTGTGGTAGCGGTAGTTGTCGCCGGGGCCGTCGACCTTGCGTCCGGCCTGCGCGCTGTGCTGGTAGCCCGCGGTGCCGTCGCCGATCGAAGTCGAGAGCACGAAGCTCTTGCCACCTTCGTAGGCCTCGCGCGGGACCGTGAGCCCGGACGCTTCAGCCGACTTGAAGGCCATGATCACCCAGGTCGTCGCCGAGAGGTCGGAATCGATGAGTTCGTTGGTCATCGCCTTGTGCCGGGCGGCGATCTTGGTGAACTCGGGATCCGTCTCCCTGAACTTGGCCTCGGCGTCAGCGGCCTCGGACTGCAGCGCTTTGAGCTGCTTGTCATATTCCGGGGGCTTGAGCTTGTCCTTCTGGCCCTCGAGATCCGCGCGCTTGATTTTCAGCTCGTCGCGCTTGTCGATCAACGGTTGGCGCACAGCGTCCATGGCGACCCGCTGCTTTTCGATCTCGTCCCAAAGCGTCTGGACGTCGACGCGCGAGTGGTAGCGCCAGCCCCACAGTCCCTTGCTGCCATCGGGATTGAGCTTTTGCGCCCGAACAAGCCAATCGATGGCGTTCTGGGCGGGTTCCTTCCAGGCGCGGTTGCCGCCCGAGAGTCCATAAGCTTCGCTGAGCGCCAATGCGCAGAGCGCCTGGTTGTAAACGTGCTGATCGGGCCCGAAGGAGCCGTCGGGCTGCTGGTTCTTCTTGAGCCACATCAGTCCGTTCTTGACCACGTCGCCAACCCGAATGCGCTTGGCCTGAACCGTGTCGACGAAGTTCTGCTTCGAGTCGAAGTTGAAGCCGGCTCCAAGGAATGCAAGCAGCGAGAGACCGGTGAGGCCCTGTTGCCAGTGTTCGGGATACTTTGCGTCGTCGGCGACGCATTTCGGGCCCTTGACGCAGATTCCCGGGAGCGCGGCAGCGTTCCAGGACCCGTCGGGCAGTTGATGGCGCATCAACCAAAGCAGGCCTTCGCGCACGGCCTTTTCGGTGCTCTGCGTCGGCCCGCCTGGACGACCCGAGAGCCCGGCGCCCACGCGCCTTGTCGCGTAGGTACTTGGCAAGCCTGCACTGAAGTGCCCGGGTCCCGCGCCCGCGGCGATGGCCGTGCCGCCCGTGGCCCCGTTGCTGGACGCGTCCTGGCTCGGATCTCCGACTTCCTTGGTCAGGTCCTCTGTCGCGAGGTCCGTCGGAATGTATTGCATGTCGTGCTCGTAGTCGACGACTTCCTCCTCCTCGTTCTTCGGAGGAGCCTTGCGCTCGATCTTCT
>JAYUOR010000544.1:0-8070 GCA_043760765.1 Planctomycetota bacterium
CGAAGGCCAGGCTCAGCAGAACGCGGAATCTGCCGTACAGATCCTTCGCACGCAGCAAGGGATGCAAGACCGGCGAGGTGAGCAGCAGCACAGCGACCCAAAGCAGGCCGTAGCTCAACACGGAAAGTCCCAGGCAGCCCAGCCAGGCAAACACTCCGTCGGGCCGGGTCGAGAGCCCCGCGATGATGCCGTCGGCGAGGCCGAACAGCATCCCGTTCATGAGGCCCGCGTTGAGACCCGCGCGCAGCGTGGTGGCAAAGCCCTGGGGGCCTCGGGAGGAATTGGCCGGGATGGACACGGGTAGCAGGGGCAGTCTATCCCACAGCGCCCGTGGATCGAGAAGCCGGATTCAAGCTCCAAGGAAACGCACGAAAGCGCGTGTGGTCGGGCCAATTTTTTCCGCCGGTGCCTCGGCCTTGCGAAGCATTCGCCGCCATACGTTCGTCCAGACGAAGTCGATCCAGGCCAGCGTCGTGCAAACCTTCACCCAGACGCCTGAGAGCCGGCCGTGGTGCTTGCGAAAGTAGGCCAGCCGATCGAGATGCCAGCGCTCGAGTTGGGCGCCGAACTGACGCGTGCTCGCGCCGCCGCCGTGAAGTACGCGCGCCTCGCACAGGAAACGCGTGCGCCAACCGGCCAGAAAGAGACGCTTGGAGAGATCGACGTCGTTGAAGAACAACCACATCGACTCATCGAACGCGCCCAGCGCTTCCAGCGTCGTGCGCCGCAGCAACAAGGCGGCGGCCGGCGGTTGATGCGCGTCGCCGTCGTGCTCGTAGTCGAACTCGCGCGCGAAGTAGCGCTTGAGCTCGCGGCTGTCGGGAAACCAACGTTCCAGGGGTGTCGCGAACCAAAACGGCGTTCGCAGATTCGGAAACTCCATGCAGGCGCGTTGCGTCGAGCCGTCGGCATTCATGAGCCGCGGCGCACAAGCCGCATAGGTCGGATGCTGCTCTAGGAATTGCACCAGACGTTCGATCGCGTCCACAGCCACCTGCGTGTCGCTGTTCAAGAATAGGACGAAGGGCGCGGAGGTCCGCGCCAGTCCCTGGTTGCAGGCTCGCGCGAAGCCTTCGTTCCTGGCGTTCTGGATCAACGCCGCGGCCGAAAAATCGCGGCGAACGAGTTCCGCCGAGCCATCGTTCGAAGCATTGTCGATGACCACAATCTCGTGCTCGCCGCCGCTGCTCGCCAAGGCCGCCAAGCAGCGGCCTAGCCATTCGCGCGTGTTCCACGACGGGATCACGACCGAGACCCGGGTCACTTGGGCCGCTCCATCAGCGCGACCAGGCGCGCGATCAGGGCATCGACTTCGTGATCGCGAGCCACGATCGCGCGCAGACGTGCGCCGAGCGCGCTGCGTTCGGCCGGCTCGAGATCGAGCAGCACGCGCAATTTCGCGGCGAGATCCTGCGCGTCATGGGGCGCGAAGCACAGGCGCTCGGCCAGAGGGCCCAAAGAAGCGACGATGCGCGGAAACGAATCGTTGCACGACAGTACCGGCCGCTCGCAGGCCATCGCTTCGAGCACGACCTTGTCGACGCTGCCCGTGAAACTTGAATTGACGCACACGCTCGCGCGCCGGAAATAGTCGGGAATGCGCAGGTACGGCACGCTCTGGTGCATCACGACGCGCTTTTTGAGCGCCAATTCGTCGATGCGACGGCGCACGCCCACTTCGTATTCGCTGTCGCCCGCGGCCAGGCCCCCGCCGACGACGTCAAGATTCACATCGCGACCCTCGGCGACGAGCAGAGCGAGCGCATCGATCAAGGTCAGCGGATCCTTCGAAGGCGTCATGCGCCCGACCGAGAGTAAACGTGGCGCGCCCAGCGGCACGCTCCCGCGCGCGTCGAAGTGCGCGAGGTCGATGCCGTGGCCGGTGACGACCTTCTTCGGCGTATCCAGGCGCATCGATTCTTCGCTGGCTGTGAATATGCGCTCGACCACGCGTTCGGCCTTTCGCAGCCGGTGGTCGACCGCGCCGTGCGTGTACCACAGGAAATGGCGCGCGCCCGCACGCCGCGCCGGGCCGGCAGCGACGCTCGAATAACGCGGAATCATGTGCGCCAGCACGGTGTCGAAACCGTCCTTGACGAAAGCTTCGCGCAGGAACGAGCGGTAGCGCAAGTAGCGTCGCAACGTGCCCTGGCGCCCGACGACGCGCACGTCGACATTCTCCCCGAGTCCGCTCAGGTCGCCAATCGAAAGCGCGATCACGCGCACGCGCTCGACCTGCTTTGAAAAACTGTCGATCCAGCGCGGCACGAAGCCCAGCACAGCGTCCTGGCGATCGAGCACCTGCGTGATGAATACGAGCTTCATCGGTTCAACGCTTGGCGCTGCGCTCGGCAACGACGGCTTGGTACAGGCGCTCGAGCTGCGTGCCTAGCGCGGGAGCGCTGTGTCGTTTTTCCACGCGCAGCCTTGCGCGCTGGCCGAACTGCGAGCGTGAGGCCGGCGCGTCCAGCAGCTTCGAAAGTCCGAAGGCCAACTCGTCGACGCTCAGGCCGAGGTAGCCCGTGCGTTCTTCGGCGACGAGTTCGGGCACGCCGCCGACGCGCGTCGCGACCACCGGCAGCCCCGCGGCTCCGGCTTCGATCAGGGCTACCGGCATGCCCTCGCTGCGCGAGGCGGCCAGTACGACGTCGAGGTCGCGCAACACCGCGGCCATGTCACTCTGCGCTCCGAGCATGTGTACGCGCCGCCCGCCGTCCGCGTCCAGCGCAGTGATGCGCCGCTCGAGCATGCCGCGCAATTCGCCGTCGCCGATGAACACGAGCATCAACTTTGGATAGCGCGCGCGCAGCAGATCGAACACGTCGAGCGCCCACTCCGGTCGCTTGACCTCGGCCAGGCGACCGACCACGCCCACCAAGACATCGTCCTCACGCGCGCCGACCGAACGGCGCAACGCCCCGTCCCGGCGCGCCGAGCCTGACAACGGTATTTGCAGGAACTCCTCGAGCTCGAGCCCCGGTGGCACGACGACGAGTTTCTCCTCCTGCGTCACGCCCAGGCGCAGCAGGTCCTCGGCGGTCGAGTGCGAGACCGCCACGAGCCGGTCGGTCTTCGCCGCGAGCCGCCGCTCGATAGCCACCAGGCCGCGCGACACCGTCGCTCCAAAATAGCCCTCGAGCACGTGGCCGTGGAACGTGTGCACGCGCGCTGCATTCGGCACGACGCTGGCCGCGCGGCGGCCGAGCGCTCCGGCCTTGGAGGCGTGGGTGTGAACGACCTGTGGATCGAATTCGCGCAGTGCATCGCGCAAGAACCCGCGCGCGCGAAAATCCATCGACAGAGACACGCCGCGCGCGAGCCCCGGCACGCGCACGATGTCGATGCCGCGCTCGCGCGCCGCATCGAAAAGATCGCCCTCACCAGCCTGTGGCGTTCCCGTGAAAACACGCACGGCATGACCCTGTGCGGCGAGCCACGGATCGCTGGCCAGGATCTGGCGCGCCGGTCCGCCGAGATTCATGCGCGCGATGATCCGAGCAATGCGCAGCGGTGAAGCCATGGCGCCTCAGTGTGCCGACGCGCGCCCCCGCCTGTCGACGGTCAAAGCAGCCAGACGTGGTAAGCGAAGAGCAGGCTGTAGCAACTGGCGGCTACCCACAGGCCCACGCGCGCCAGGTGAAAGTTCTTGTGCAGGCACAGGACCAGCAGCGGAATGCTGATCAAGAGCGACTTCGTCACCACGAAACCGGTGCGGCCGGTGCCGAGCAGCATGGCGGCGAATGGATTCAGCTCGATGCCGCCCGCCTGCAGGTGGAACAGCGTGAAAAAGCTGTCGCCGATGTTCATCATTCCGATCCAGATCATCAGGATGAACAGGCGGCCCGAGTATTGATCGACGAAGCTGCCTTCGAGTTCCTCGTCACGGCGCGGGCCACGGCGGCGGCCGCCCCACAGGGCGTATCGCGACCAGCGGCTCGTCGGCCTGCGGCGCCGGTCGGGACCGCGCGGAAAGGCCCCTGCCTCGGCGCTGCCCGCGAGCAACGGAAGAATTGGCTCGGCAGGCGGCGGGGCTGCCGGCGAAAAAATGGAGTCGGCTCGTTCCACGGTGGCGTCGCGAGTCGGGGCTATCGGCCCGCACGACCCGCAGTCTTGATTCTATCCCGGTCCAGGGGCTGACGACGGGCATGCAACGCGTAGACCTCGAGCGTCTCGTCGATCATGCGCGAGAGTGCAAAAAGTTCAACGACGCGGCTATGCCCCAGGGCGCCCAGTCGTTCGCGCAGGCCGCCGTCGCGCGCCAGCCGCAACATGGCCGCGGCCAGGGGCGCGCTGACGCTTGGATGAATCAGGATCCCGGTCGCCTCGTCCAGCACGACCTCCGGCACCGCCGAGACCCGCGTCGCGAGCACCGGCCGCGACGCAGCCATCGCTTCGAGGAAGACCAGGCCAAGCCCCTCCCAAAGCGAAGTCATGACGAACACGTCACAGGCCCCGACGCAGCGCGCCACGTCACGGCGCAGCCCGGCGAAATGCACGTTGGCGCCGAGGCCAAGTTCGGCCGCCAAAGCCTCTGCGCGCACCCGGCCGTCACCGAAGGGATCGTCGCCGATCAGCAGGAGGCGCAGCTGTGGATCGACGGCAGTCCGCGCGCGCAGGGCTTCCGCGAATCCGCGCAGCAGTACGTCGTGGGCTTTCTGCGCGGCGAAGCGCGCCACACAGATGAAAATGATGTCGGCGGCGTTCCAGCCGAATTCGGCGCGCACGCGCTCGCGCTGCGCAGCGGACATCTTCGCCGCGTCCTCGAAGGGTCGCGGGTCCAGGCCATAGTAGATGCGCCGCTGGCGCGCGAGCGGCACGCGGCCATGCTCGGCGATGAAGCGCCCCACGTGATCGGAAAGCACGATCGTGCAGCGCGGCAGGCGACCGACGATTCCGTGCACGCGACTCACCAGCGCCCGTCGCAGCACGTGCTCGTCGTTGTGTTTGCTCGCGATCAGATTCGCGCGCCTGCCGGCGAGCGCCGCCGCGAGCGCGCCGAAGAGATCGGCCTTGAGCAGGTGCGTGTGCACGATGTCAGCCCAGCGCAGCTGGGGCCACAGGCGCGGCAACGAGAACAGCCCCAGTCCGAGCGCGTGAACGGACTGTGCGCCAGCGGCCTTGAAATCCTCACGCAGCCGGCCTTCACCCTTGAGATAGGCGACGCGCACGCAGTGTCCGCGTTCCACCTGTCCGCGCACCTGCGCCAGCACGTGCATCTCCGCACCGCCGATGTCGAGCGTCGTGATGAGGTGCAGGATGTTCATCGAAGCTGTGTGTACAACGCGAGCAGTTCATCGACCATGCGCTCCGCGGTGCCCATTCCAAGCAGGCGTTCGCGCGCGCGCGCGCCCAGCTCCGCACGCCGCTTTGCATCGAGGCCCAGCGCGCGCCGAAGTCCGTCAGCGATCGAATCGACACTGCCGATGTCGCACAGCACTCCGTGTTCGCCATCGACGATCATCTCCCTCGCCCCGTCGACGCGCGTCGCGACCAGCGGCCGCGCACAGGCCATGGCTTCGAGCACGATGTAGGGCATCGCTTCCCAGCGCGAAGGCACGAGCACCACGTCGGCGGCGGCCATCCAGCCGGGCATGCTCTCGCTCCAGCCGGGCAGGTGCACGCGCGATTGCAGACCCAAACGCTGCACTTGAGCCTCGAGCGAGGCCCGCAGGGTTCCGTCGCCGAGCAGAGCCAAGTGCGCGCGCTCGAGTCCCGGCCGGGTCAACGCTTCGATCGCCAGATCCTGTCCCTTGGCGATGTGCAGGAGTCCGGCCACCAAGATCAGCGGGGCATCGGCTGGCAGGCCGAACGCGGCGCGATCCAAGGGCCGTGCAGCCAGCCACGGCGCTGGATCGATGCCATTGCGAACGACACGAATGCGCTGCTTGGCGACCACGCCGCAAGCGCGGAACGTCTCGGCCTCGCCCTCGCTGACCGCGACGATGCAGGCGCTGCGCTTGGCGAGCGCGGTCTCGACCTTGCGGAAGAGCGCGCGCCGCAGCGGCCCGAATTCGGCCGAGAAAAGGAAGGCAAACGTGTGCGGAGTGTGCACGCGCACGCCGCTGTGTTCGAGCAGCGAGGCCACGCGGCCGAGCACGCCGGCCTTGCTGGAGTGCGTGTGCACGATCTCGGGTGAGTACTCGCGCAGGCAGCGTCTGATCTCGAACATCTGGCGCGCATCGCGCCATGGCGCGATCTGCCGCAACATCGGGATTTCGAACAACGTGGCGCCTGCCTGCTGCAGCACATCCAGGTCCTTGCGGAAGCGCGGCTCACGCTCGCAGGCAACGGCCAACGCAACCTCGTGGCCGCGCGCGAGCTGACCGCTCGCGACGTCGACAAGGTGCCGGCGCGCACCGCCGATCGTGCACTCCATCGCGTGCAGGATTCGCACGTTGTCTGGCGCTCAGTAAGCGCCGGTGCCCTTGAACACAGCGAAACCGGTCAAACCCATGATCACGAAGTCCAGCATGATCGATTGGTGCTCGATGTAGTAGAGGTCGTAGTCGAGGTTCTCGTGGATCGCTTCTCCACGCGCGTAGGAAATCTGCCACAGACCGGTCAGACCCGGCTTCGCGCGCAGTCGTTCGCGCTCGATCGGTCCGTAGGTGGCGACGATGAACGGCATCTCCGGCCGCGGGCCGACGATGCTCATCTCGCCGCGCAACACGTTCAAAAGCTGCGGCAGTTCGTCGAGGCTGTAGCGGCGCAGCACGCGGCCGATGTACGTGATGCGCGGATCGCGTTCGCTCTTGGGCGCGGGCGCGTCGAAGCTCAGGTGCTCGTGCATCGTGCGGAACTTGATCATGCGGAACGGCACCCCGTCCTTGCCGACGCGCGTCTGCAGGAAAAACACAGGGCCCTTCGACTCGCGTTTGATGAGCAGCGCGCCGAGCACGAAGATCGGCATGCCCAGGGCGAGCACGCAAAGGGCCAAAAAGATGTCGAGTCCGCGCTTGATCGCCTGTGTGAGCAGGCCCAAATCGCGATCCGGCCGCGAAAACAGCGGAATCGAGTCCAGGCTCTCGATGCGCACTTTGTGCGAGAGGAAGTGATAGAAGCGCGGGACGACCCGGTAGACGACGCCCAGGCGCTCCAGATCCTCGACGATGCGCATCACGATCTCCTCGTCGACCTCCGGGATCGCCACGAAGACCTCGCTGACCTTGTGCAGCTTCACGAGCTGTTCGAGTTGGGCCACGGTCCCCAGCACGCGCGAGCGCTCGATCGGCTTGCCGACCTCGTGCTCCTCGAGACTGACCAGGCCGATCAGGTTCAAACCCAGCGTCGGCACGAGGACGAATTTCTTCTGCAACTTCGCGGCGGTCGATCCGGTGCCGATGATTAGCGCGTTGCGGTTGCCAATCCCGCGCCGGTGCAGCATCTGGATCAACTTGAACGCGATGAAACGGTTCAGGGTCATCAAGACGAGGATGTAGACAAAGGCCAGGATCACGGCGCCCCGCGAGTAGAGGCCGGTATCCACATCCATGTCGATGTAATGGTGCAGAGCGGCGATCCAACCGAGGTCGCTCGAAAGCTTGAAATCCGTGCTGCGCAGAAAAACGATCAGCGCCGGAACGACGAAGAATGCAACGACCGTGCCCTTGGCGATCGCCGCGAATTCCTCGACGTTCAGCAGACTCTTGATCGGCGAGTACATGCGGAAGGAGTGAAAGCACACCAGCGAGACCGCGCCGGTCAGCAGGAAGATCTCCTTGTAGTTCTCGAGTTGCGTCGCTGGGGAGTAGAGCGACTCGCGCGTCAGGTAGCCCAGCCAGCACGAGAGCAGGACCACCGCCAAGTCGACGAGCACCTGCAACGAGAGCACCAACGGCTCAAAATTGCGGCGCAAGAAGGTGCCGGCGAGACTCACGACTGCCCCCGGTCCAGCGCGCGGAATGCGCTCGCCTCACAGGCCGACGCGACCCTGGCGATCCGGGCGCGGGCCACCCGGCCAAAGCGAGCCGACGCAGCGTGGACGAATCGTCCGGCCGAGCACTGAGTGCGCGGCGTGGCCTCAACCGAGTCGCTGGTTGCGTGCATCCGGGGTGGGGTAGACCGTAGCGA
>JAYUOR010000545.1:0-8068 GCA_043760765.1 Planctomycetota bacterium
GAGGACAATCGGTGCCATGCCGAATTGATAGGTTCCTGATCCGGAACAAGACGCCGTCGGAGGCGAATTGCCGACATCGAGCTGCATCGACGAGGTAGCCGTGAGCTGCCCATCGGACACTTCAAGTGTCAGCAAGTGCGGGCCCAGTGCCAGCGCAGGCAGAGCCGCAAGGTTCAAATTCGACTGGCCGCTTCCGCCGACAAAGGCCGGCCCGAAGAGCGTGGACGCGCCTTCCGTCCAGATATAGGTCAATGCATCGTGGTCAGGGTCGGATGCAGTCCCGAGGATCGTCGTGGACGACTGCTGGGACGACAGGATGGACAGGTTGTCCCCGGCGGTCGCCACGGGCGGTCGGTTGGACTGACACACAAGGCTGTAGGTGTTGCCGGCGATCGCGAAGGAGCCCGGCTGCAATGCACCGGAGGCCAGCACTTCGAACGCAAAGGTGCCCGAAGCAGGACTAACATCGCTAGGTCTTACGACGATCGGATACCCGTTGGCGTAAACATCGCCAATCGTTGGGTAGAAAGCGTTCTCGGTGATAGGCAAAACCACATGGCCACCGATCATGAAGGAGGAGAACGGGCTTGGCAGGACCAACCCGGACCCAGGTACGAGCACGCCGTTGACGTCGACAACCTGCAGCGGGCAATCGTGCATGATCCACTCAAAGGCGAAATCTACTGTCGAAACTGTGACTCTGTTGCTTTCGATGGTTCTGATCAGGTGCTCCACCACCACGCCGCCCAGTCCAGGCCACACATAGACCACGTAGCCCTGACTCGCGTCTCCGCCAATTGTGGGGTAGACGGTACTATCGGTGATCGGCAGCGATACCACGGTGCCGGTCATGAAGATTGGACGAGTGGTGTGGACGGCTAGGTGGGACTCTGGGATGTCCACGCCGAATTGATCGTGAAGACGCAGCCGCACCTGAGCAGTGATCCACTCAAAGGAGAACTCGGTCGTCGAAGCGGTGACAACGTTGCCCGCGATGGTTCTGATCAGATTTTCACGCACCTCACCAATCAGTCCAGGCCACACATAGACCACGTAGCCCTGACTCGCGTCTCCACGAATTGTGGGGTAGACGGTGTTATCGGTGATCGGCAGCGATACCACGGCGCCGGTCATGAAGATTGGACGAGTGGTGTGGATGGCTAGGTGGGACTCTGGGATGTCGACGCCGTACTGGTCGTGCACGCGCACACGGACATCTGATGTGATCCACTCGAACGTGAGCGACGTGGTCGCTGCACTGACCGTCGCGGCCTCATCACGCGCGAGCGTCCCGCTGTTGTTCGATCCCGCCATGCCCGGGATGATCGAGAACGTGTACCCGCCGATCGGCAGATCCACCGTGGCTCCACTTCCGTATGTGCCTCCAAGGACTTGGATAAGCGACCCGGCGATCTCGTGGTTGTTCTGATCGACAAGTCTCAGCGTCACGTCAGTCGCAAACACAGGTGGCGCGAGCAGGACGGCGGCGGTCAAGGTCAATGAGAAGAGACTGGCTCTCATGGCTGTATCCTGGGAAGGGGACGGGTGCGGTGGTTTGCGGGGGACGCACCTCGGGCGCGCAGATCGCGCGACGCGGGATCCGCCCCATGTGCTGGCTCCGGAAGGCAGTCAGGTATCTCCACCCCAATCAACACGCGGCCCGCAGAAAACGAACAAGCCCGCCTGGCGACCCCGTCCGGGGCACTTTCCGCTACAATCACAGCGCATTCGGCACAGCTCGTCCCAAGCCCAAGGCCGCCCGCAATGCGCGAACGAGACGCACAGACCGTGGAACTCCTCCAACGCTGGCACGGTGGCGACCGCCCAGCGCTCGAGGAGCTTCTCGCTCGCCACCTCGATCCGCTACACCGACACGTGCGCGCCAAGCTCGACCGCGAACTCGGTCACCTGCGACGGGATCAGGACTCGATGGACCTTGTCCAGGCCGCCGCGATTCGTGTGCTCGAGTACACCCCCGCCTTCATCCCCAGGGACGGGGCGCAGTTCCAAAAGCTGCTGCAGAAAATTGTGCTCAACGATGTCCTCAATCAGCTGCGCTCGCCCCGGTTGAAGCGCCGTGAAACCGACCGCTCGCGCTACGGCGATTCGGTCCTCGATCTGCGGACGAACTCGCAGTCGAGCGTGACGCCCGATCTTGGCGCGGAAAAGATCGAACGCGCTGAACTCACGCGCGCCTGGGCGCGCATGGCGCTTGAATTCCTGTCCGACGAGCAAGATCGCCGGTTGGTGCTGCTCGCCGCCGTCGAAGAACGCAGCTGGGAGGAAATTGGGCAGGAACTCGGCCTCGGCCCGGACGCTGCCCGAATGCGCTACCGACGCCTCTTGCCTAAGATCGCCAACCACGTCCGCCTCCTCAAGGAAGGCCGGGTCGAGGCGTTACTGACGGATAGCGCATAACGACCCGCGTCCGCCTGTGGCCCCGAAGTCGCATCCTGACTGTTCGGATCGGACCGCTCGAGTGTTGTCGGAGCTGGGAATATCGACACATGTCCTATGACGTTGAGCGGGACGATCGCTTCGTTCGCGCCGAAGTGGCGCTCGCGGAGTTCTTTGGGCGGGTCGACTCCGGCGAGCGGATGTCGTTCGAGGCCTGGACCTCCCAGCACGGCGAGATCGCTGACGAACTGCGCCAGTTGTACTCGGTGTGCGAATTGCTGAGAGCTCAAGCGGCTGGCCTGGATGAGTCGCAGAACACAACGCACGCCCCCGCAGGACGAACGCCCTCGATCCTCGAGCTCAACCCGCAGCTTGGCGGTCCCAACCACTTCGCGGACTACGAGATCGATCCAAGTCCAATCGCCGAAGGAGGCATGGGCACGATCTTCGCCTTGCGTGACCGCGCGTTGCGGCGCGCGTTGGCGATGAAGGTGCTGCGAGTCTCGGAGTCACGCGCGGATCAACGTCTTGTCGAGCGCTTTCTCGACGAGGCGAGGATTACCAGCCAGCTCGATCACCCCGGCATCGTGCCCGTGCATGAAATGGGCATTGATGCTTCGGGCCGCCCGTACTTCACTATGAAGCGAGTCCACGGCCAGACGTTCGAGCGTGTACTCGAGCGCGTCGTGGCGGGCGACGCCGAGTGGACGCAGGCGCGCGCGCTCGGAGTCTTGCAGCGCGTGTGCGAAGCCGTGGCCTTCGCCCACAAGCGCGGCGTGGTCCACCGCGATCTCAAACCGTCGAACGTGATGGTCGGAGACTTCGGCGAGGTCTACGTCATGGACTGGGGGCTGGCGCGCGTAGTGAATGGCGAGAGTATGTTCGCGGAATCGGAAGTCGATAGCGCGCGCCACGGTGCGGCGCGAGAGCCCGATGACGATGTCAAACTCAGTACACAGTACGGCGACGTACTCGGCACGCCGGCCTACATGGCGCCTGAACAGGCTTTGGGAAAGCACGATGAAGTCGGCCGTCACTCCGACGCGTATGCGATCGGCGCGATGCTGTACCAACTTCTTGCCGGCTTTCCGCCATACTCCGACGATCGGGGAATGCCTGCAAGTCGGGTAGTGCTGGCGCGCGTGGTCGCAGGGCCGCCGAGGCAGCTGCAAGGCCTGGCTCGAAACGCGCCCGCGGAGTTGATCGCTATTTGCGAACGGGCGATGGAGCGCGAGTTACCTCGGCGTTACCCAGATGTCGCCAAGATGTCCGAAGACCTGTCAGACTTCCTGGGAGGCCGCGTCGTGCATGCCTACGAGACCGGCGCGTGGGCTGAGGCGCGCAAGTGGGTGCGACGCAATCGGTCACTCACGGCCGCGCTGTTGGGTGCCGTAGTCCTGTTGATCGGCGGCGCAGTCACGAGCGCCACGTTCGCCTTCGAAGCAAAACGCAATGCAGAAACAGCCGCTCGCAACGAGTCCCGAGCCCTAGACCAAGAACGCCTGGCCACACAGCGTGCGAGCGACCTGTTGTCGCTCTCGACGATCCAGGACCTGCAGGAACTCGTCGCGCGAGCAAACGAGCTCTGGCCTGCGCATCCCGAGATGATCCCGGCGTTCGAACAGTGGCTAAAAGATGCTCGACAGTTGGTCGAGGGGCGACCCGCGGATGCCGCACGTCGCATCAAGGCGCGCCCGAGCCTCCAGCAACACATGTCAACTCTTGCGCAGCTCCGTCAACGTGCTCTGCCGGCCGGGCCATCCGCCGTGAATGCCGGCTTGGTCTTCTCGGATGACGACGATCGGTGGTGGTATGGGCAGCTCTCCCGACTCGTAGCCGATCTGGAGGCCCTCCAAGACCCAACGACGGGGCTGTTTTCTGAAGGCATCTCAGCAGAGCACGGTTGGGGTGTGATACGGCGCTATCGATTCGCTCAATCGATCATCCAGCGCAGCATCGACGGACCGGAGGCTGCACGGCGCTGGATCGAAGCAATCGACGCAGTCGCGCGCTCACCGCTGTATGGCATACTCAGGCTGCATCCTCAACTCGGGCTCCTACCCATCGGGCCTGATCCGCAGTCGGGCCTGTGGGAATTCGCGCATACTCAGACTGGCGAACCCGCCGTGCGTGGAGTGGATGGCAGATTGTCGGTCACTTGCGATACCGGGCTGGTCTTCGTGCTCCTGCCCGCCGGAACTTTCTGGATGGGCGATCAGTCAAGTGACCCCCATGGCCAAAATTATGATCCGCACGCCGAACCGCGCGAGGGGCCGATTCATGTAGTGTCACTCGACGCATTTTTCCTGTCGAAGTACGAGATGACCCAGGGGCAGTGGCTGCACGTTACGGGTCGAAATCCAAGCGTGTACGTGGCGGACAATTTCAATGTCGAATGGAATGCCCAAGGCAAGGGGTGGAGTGCCCTTCATCCCGTCGAGCAGGTGAGCTGGATCGACTGCAACAGGCGGATGAACGAACTCGGACTCTCGCTCCCGACCGAAGCACAGTGGGAATACGGCTGCCGCGCGGGCACGGCTTCGGTCTACTGGAGCGGCGACGCGCCGGAGACGCTCCAAGACGTGGGAAACGTGCAGGATGCTTTCGGAGGTTTGCACGGGGGGCGAAAGGGAGTTCCGTTCGAGACGTGGAATGACGGCAACACGATCCACGCGGAGGTAGGCTCGTACCGTGCAAACCCGTTTGGCCTCCACGACGTCCACGGAAACGTGGAGGAATGGTGCCGCGATTTCGGTCCGTATGCAGAGCCGACCCGTGCGGGCGACGGAGAACGCACCGGCGCCAGCACTCGGTTCCACGGAGTCCGAAGCGGCAGCTTCCCGGAATTCGCGGTCAACGCGCGCTCCGCGTTCCGCGACAGTGCGGCCGAAGACTATCGCGGCCGCGCATACGGGCTTCGCCCTGCGAAAAAGGTCGACGAACACTGACACGTGATCGAGAACTTGCGTAACAGCGTCCCTCCCCCGGTCAGCGCTGGCACCGGCTGAAGCATCAAATCGGGGTCGCAAAGCACTTGAAGCTCCCTGTTGAGGAGTTGGACGAGCTGTGTCTCAGTCTTTGTGTGGACGCGGGAGCGCGCGAGCTGATGCGAAGAGTTCCCGAAGACTCCTCCGGTCGGCGCCTGCCCGAACGGGCAGGTCGGCGAGAAATCGGTCATGTTCGGGACGACCGAGCTCGAATCAGAGTGCAATCCGAGGACGCGAGCGGAGCTTGGAATCTCCCGACTTGACCGCGGATGCCCCGCCCTCTAGCGTCCTCATGTCCCGCCTCGCCCCGATTCCCCAGTCGGTCGATTTTGGGCTTTCACATCTCGCTCTCTCCAGCCGTCCACGCTACTGCGAATACGCGATGCAATCGGACTCCGCGCCGCTCGAGCTCTCCGCGCCCGAAGTTGACGCCCCCGCGTCGACCGAAGGGCAATCCACGCGCGATACGCGTGTCGATCGCGCGGGCCTGCGCGCGAACACGTTCATCACGTCGTGGAGCGGCGGCAAGGATTCGTGCCTGGCGCTCGATCGTGCGAAACACTCCGGCCTTGAACCGGCGGGCCTGTTCACGATGTTCATGGAGGGCGGCGAGCGCTCGCGCTCCCACGGCCTGACCCACGCGGTGCTGCGCGCGCAGGCCGAGGCCATGGGTCTGCGGCTGTTCACGAACAATGCGACCTGGGCGGACTACGAAGGTGTCTTCATCGACGCCTGGCGCGAGTTTCGCCTGCGCGGGATTCCGACCGGCGTGTTTGGCGACATCGACATCGACGAACATCGCGCGTGGGTGGAGCGCGTGTGCGGCGCCGCGGACATGCGCTCGCTGCATCCATTGTGGCGCGCGCCGCGCCGGGCGCTGCTCGAGGAATTCATCGACAAGGGTTATCGCGCGACGGTGATCGCGGCGCGCGAGGGCGTGCTCGATCGCGCGGTGCTCGGGCGCGTGCTCGATCGTCAACTGATCGACGAGTTCGAAGCGCTTGGCATCGATGCCTGCGGCGAGAACGGCGAGTACCACACCGTCGTCACCGACGGCCCGCTGTTCCATTCACCCGTCCACCTGGCGCAGGGCGAATCCACGCTGCACGCCGGCGTCTGGTTCCTCGACGTCACGCCAATCCTCTGATCAAACTTGCCCATGCGGTGCCTGGCACCGTACGGGCGAGAATCAGTTCGCCGAGATCGTCACCGTGTCGATGACCGGCCCGCTCGATGCGAATGCGGTCAGGCGCAGGACATAGTCGCCGGGATCGGAGAACGTGACGCCGGTCGAGAGCGAAAGAGGGTCCGCGAACAATACGCTGCCGGGGCCGCTCTCCACGCTCCACATGAATTCCTCCGGCAGCGAGTTGATGATCAGCGAATGCGGCGAGCACTCCGGGATGATCGGCCCAATGTTCGTGATCGCGCCACCGGGAGCCATGTCGATCTTCTGCAACTGGCATGCAATCAGATCTTGGGCCAGATTCTGGAGACCCTGGGACGCGTACAGCTGGTCGTCCCTGAATTCGAGTTCCTCGATGCGCGAAATCGGGTCGGCGGGAAGCTGGCGGACAAGCGTCGGCACGCCGGTCAGCGTGTCGATCCTGATCAATCGATCCAGGCCTTGATCGACCGCGTAAAGATAGCCGTCCGACGGCCGGTAGGCGAGCGCTCGGATGAACTTGTACGTCGTGAGCGTCTGCGAACCGACCTTCGTGATCGCGCCGGTGAAGCGGTTGTACTTCAAGAGTTGCTTCTTCAGCAGATCGACCCCAAACAGTCGATCCCCCGCCGGATCGTAGGCCAGCGTGTAGACGTTCTTGTACGTCGAACTGGGCAGTCCGATCTGCGTGCATAGACCCGTCTGCACATCGACGGTGTAGAGCACGCGCCTGGCGCTCTCGATGCCATAGATCTGTCCGTCGATGCGCTGCAAGTCGCTCGGCCAGCCGAAGACGTGATTCGCTGCGTCGTGCAGCCGCGGACTGGCGCTGAGCGGCTCGCCGTCGCGATACATCAGGATCGAGTCTTCTGTCGAGAGATTTCCGTCGGCGGTCCAGAAATCCAGCGGCGAACGATTGTTCAGCGCGCCTGAGAGAACGGCGCCGGAGGCAAGCGTGACGCTCTGGTCGGGTCCTGCGTCAGGAGCGACCTGGGCGACGGCTGAGACTGAGAAAATGGAAAGTGCGAGTGCGGCCTGAATCAGCGTGCGCATTGGGGAATTGCATTGGGGACTAGGGAATTCACGTGAAAACTACCGCAAATCCGAGGATGCGGCGATGGCAGCAGCGCCTGGGAATTTCTTTCCATCCCGAAACGGCGTGGAAACGCAATTCTCGAGCGATCAAAGCCAGGTGCAGGCTGCGCTCCGGGCAGTGAATGGCGTCGCCGGGCCGCTCTCGATCCGCCGAGACTGCCGCGCATTGCCCCCGTAACCCGCCGCTCCGACTTGGTATGTTCCGGACTCTGCGACCGCGAGATCCGCGGCCGAGCCGGCTCCAGCACTACTCCTATGTTCTCCACGACATCCACCATCCGCGCGTTGGCCGCTTCGTTACTGCTCGCTTGCTTGATTCTTGGATGCCAGGCCACGCGCCAGGGCGTCTCGAGCGAAGGGATCGCAAGCCTGAACGTGGCCAAGACCGCGTTCTTCGACTCGTGGACCAAGAACGCGGGCGAGA